>DATFTS010000115.1:0-4619 GCA_035261645.1 Jatrophihabitans sp.
GAGATCAGCACGAGCGGCCCGTCGATGTTCAGCGGCTCGACCAGCGCGGAGTCCAGCTGGGTGAGCGAACGCTCCAGCGACGCGCGCACCGCAGGGCGAATGCCTGCCGGCAACCGCGGGTAGGCCAGCACGTCGAGATCGGCACGCACCCGGCGCACCAGCTCGACGATCGGAGCGGCCGCACCAATGTCGATGAAACCGAGGCGGTCGCCGAGGACGACGGCCGACAAGCTGGCACCGGCTTGGACGTAGATCACCATCGCTCGCTCGTGCTCTCGCAGGCCCGCGCGGACGGCGTCCAGTGAGGCAGGCTTGATCACCGAGCCGGAGCCGGACACCGACCAGCTGCGCGTGACGATGCGGCGTTCGAGTTCGCGCCGCTTGACCAGCAGCGCCTCTGACGCGGTGCTGTCCTGTTCTGCGGCGCGCAGGGCCTCGACGTTCTGCCGGAGCTCGGCGAGCAACTCGGCCGCAACCGGGTCGTCGGGCGGCCGGATCGCCGGCAGCCGGCTCGACACCGCCCGTGCCCGCTCGGCGGCAGCGAACACCGCGGCCGGCCTGCGTCCTTGTAGGGCCAACGTGATGTCCAGCTCGGCGAGCCGGCGACCATGGACGGCGGAGGCAGTGCGCAGGTCGATGCTGCCGAAGCTCGCCTGGTAGGCCGCGAGGTCCGCAAGAGCCCTGCGGATGCCGCGGGTGGCCGCCGCTTCGTCGCCGCGGGCCGCGTGCACCCGGGCGTGGACGTATGCCGAATGCATCCGGCCGGTGATCGGGTCCCCCGCGCGCGAAGCGCCGAGTTCGGCGAGTGTCGCCGCAGCAGCGTTCAGCCGGCCGGCGGCGAGCTGCGCCTCAGCCACGATCAGTCCGGCAGCACGAGCAGGCAGCCGGAGACCCTCGGTGTCGAGTTCACCGCGCAGCCGCGAGGCGGGCGCGACGAGACGACTGCCCGGCCGGCCATATGCCAGATCGGCCTGCAGCAGCACCAACTCGGCGCTGCGTCGCCAACGGTCGCTGCCCCGGCGACGAAACCGGTCGCGCGCCACTGCCGCGAATCTCCGCGCCTGGCGCACGTCGCCGAGAGACAGGTTGCAGCGGGCACGTTCGAGTTCGGCCTCGGCCAGGTCTTGGACGACTCGCTCGCGCCGGAAGATCTCGCACGCCCGTGCGAGCGTGTCGTCCGCGTCTCGGCTCAACCCGGCCTCGGTGAGGATCCGGGCACGGTCAAGCAGGACGATGCCCCACTCCTGCCCGAGATCGATGGCGGCCGCGTCCGTCATCGACCGCAACGCCGCCGGCAGGTTGCCGAGCAGGAACTCGACGTAAGCCAGGTTGTGCAGCGTCTTGAACAGCTCCAAGGACAGCCCCGCAGCCTGGGCGATTGCCGCGCCACGCACCAGGTCGCGGCGCGCGTCACCCAAGCGTCCATCGGAAAGCGCAACGGTGCTCCGGGTCAGCAGGATGTTGGCCTGATCGCGTGGGCCGGCGTTGTCGAGCAGCGCGACCGCGGCGTCGAGCGATTGACGGGCCCGTGGCAGGCTGCCGCCGCGGAGTTCGATAAGCCCACGTTGCGTGTGCAGGAGCACGAATAGCGCCGGATCATCCAGCTTTTCGACGAGCGCCTCGGCGGTAGCGAGGGCGGCAAAACCGGCGTCGACCGAGTGCAGCTCGGATTCGTTGAGCGCGATGCTGATCCAGATCCGCGCGGCGAGTGTCAGCCGGTCGCGCTCCGCGCTGCCGTGATCGGCGGCCAGTAGGAGCTGCGCTCGGTGCAGGGTGCGAAGCGCGCGCGCCGGCTGACCACGGTTGTACAGCTCGACCGCCCGTGCGTGCGCATCGACCGCCTTGGAGTAGCTGTCGGCGGCGGGCACCGCACTACGGTGTCAAACCTCGATGGACGGTGTCACCACTGGACCGGAAGAACCGTTGTCGACCGGCCGCAGAACGAACTGCGCCAGCCCGTGCGGGACGTCGTCGAACACGAACCGCCCGTCGGCGTCGGCGACCGTCTGCCGGGTGGCGTCCTCGCCACGCAGTTCAACCGCAATGCCGCCGCCAGGGGCGATCCAGCCGTCGATGCGGACGCGATCTGCCGAAGTAGGGACGATTGTCACCATCGTGGTCAGGGCGGCGCTGGTGAAGGTGATCGTCTGGACGTCGCCGTCGACCCCGGAGCGCACCCCGACTAGGTCGCCGCCGCGCTGCAGTTCGGCGATCTCTGCGTGCAGTGCGTCAAGCGTGATCCCGAACTGGATGCGGTCGACAAGACCGGCCGGAACCGGGTCGAGCGCGTTGTACATGGCGGCCATGCGAGCCAGCGCGTCCACGTCTTGCTCGTCGATCGGGCCGGCAGCGAGTTCGTCCACTGACGGACGGCGTGGATTGCTCATACTGTGCCCCATTTCGGGTCGTTGAGAAGCTGGTCGCGCAGCTTGGCAAGGCACCGACCGCGGGTGGGCCCGATGCTGCCCACTGGCATGCCGAGCGACTCGGCGATCGTGGCGTAGTCGGGGCGGTCGGCGAACGCGATGACGCGCAGCAGCGCTCGGCACCGCGCGGGGAGTTGCGCGACGTGCTGCCACAGGCGCGCGTCGACGTCCGACTGCAGCACCTGCTCCTCGGGCAGGTCGCGCCCGGCAGTCACCAGTTCGTCGTCGTCCAGGTCGCGCGGTTCGGTGCGGTCCTCGCGCTTGACTACCCGCCACGCCTCGCGGCGGGTGCTGACGATCAGCCACTGCAGGACGGCCTGCGGATCGGCGATCGCGTCGGAGCTGCGCATCAGGGCGAGCCAGCTGCTCTGCACGACGTCCTCGGCGCGTTCCCGGTCAAGCCGCTGCGCCCGCGCGGTGTGCCAGAGGATCGGCGTCACCAGCGCGACGAGTTCGCCGATCTTGCGCTCGTCTCCCGCGCGGTAATCGCGGAACAACGCAGCAGCGCGGGAGGCGAGCGTCTGTGCCGGATCGACGTCGATCATGGCCGCTCGATCTTCGTGCACTTCGTGATCGCCGACCAGGACCGGTCAATGGCAGTGGCGGCGTCCGGCGACGACATCGTGGACGCGCAGTCGTCGATCAGCGCCTGCGCGATCTCGCCGGCCAGGATCGGGGCCGCGAACGATGTACCGCTCCAGGTTCCGAAGCCGCTGCGGAAATCGTCCGGGTCGATCGTGGCTCGCACCTGCCCGTTGACCGTGACCTCCGCGGCCGGAGTCTGACCGGCGTTGAACGTCTGCGGGAAGGTGCTGACCAGGTCGGCTCCGGGACGGGTGCAGGTGACCCAGTCGCCGTCGTTGCTGAACATCGCAACGGTGCCGTCGGGGTTCAGCGCGCCGACACTGATCAATGGCGTGCACGAACCGTCGTAAGCCGGCACGACACCGCCGCCATGCGGGGTGAACGCGGCGGGGAACATCGGCCGGTAGGTAGCTTCGTTGCCGGCTGACGCCACGACTGCCACGCCCATCTTCGAGAGCTCGGAGAGCGGCTTCAACAGCTTCGGGTCGAACGACGCGTCGTCCGGCGCCTCGTGGTAGTAACCGAGCGAGAGCGAGAGGACGTCGATCGGCCGGATCTTGCCGCCGCTCTGCTGCGCATTGTGCTGATGAGCGGCGAGGCCGGTGAGCGCGTCGAGCAGCAGGTCCTCGGGCACGACCCCGTCACTCGGCATCACCCGGATGGAGATGATGTCCGCGTCCGGGCAGAGCTGGTGGATGAGCCCGGCGATGAACGTGCCGTGGCCGGAGTCCGAATCGAGCGTGCCGGTCAGCGGGTTGAGCACGGTGCCGGTGTACTCCGGGTCAGTGGCCGGATCGGTGAAACCGATTTGTGCGCCGTTGACCTCGAGGCCACGGGTGACTATCTGCGTCCCGTCCCACCATTCGTGCTTGCCTACCCCGGTGTCGAGCACCGCGACGACCGGTCGGCGGCAGCCCATCTCGCCGTCCTGGCGTCGATGCGGCCGCGGGCCGATCCAATTGACGGGGGCCCGGCCGCCGTAGCCGGGCACTGCGTACGAGGAGTACGGGACGCCACCCACGAACGGCACCCCACCGACGAACGGCACGCCACCCACGAAGGGGACGCCACCCACGAAGGGGACGCCACCCACGAACGGCACCCCGCCCACGAAGGGTGTCGCGGTGACGAGGTGGTTGAGCGCCACCTGCTTGGCGGCGTCAGAGCCGGGACCGACCATCGCCCGGAAGGTCTGCACGACCTCCCACGCGTCGGCGAGCGCGGTCTTGCCTTGCTGCGGCTGAAGCGAGCGCACAACAGGGAAGAGCTCGGCCAAGTCCGCCCGGCCCATATCTCGGGCGACCGCGACAAGGCGCTCGCGCTGTTCGTTGAGCGGCGGCTGGAACTCCAGACCGTGCTGCGACGCGGCCACCTCCAACTGATCGCGGGCCTCGACGTTGCGGACCGCGTCGGGCGTGACGATCAGCTTGTCCGCGATGTAGATGGTCGACCGTATCCGTCCCTGCCCCGCGACCTTAAGAGCGGTGGTCGGATCGAGCACTCGGGCGTTGTAACGCTCGAGCACCGCCGGCGGGATCGACATCACCGGATCGTCGTACGGCGCGGTGCTGCGCGGCGTTCGGCTCGGCGGCTCGTTCATCGTCACCT
>DATFTS010000116.1:0-5127 GCA_035261645.1 Jatrophihabitans sp.
CCTCAGCCGTCATGGCTTCGAACGGCGCGAAGACCGAAGTGAACGCATCGTTCACCCATACATCGATGGGGCCGACGTCTCGCTCGGTCTGCTCGGCCACCGCGAAAACCGCGTCGGCGTCGGCCATGTCGACCGGATACGGGTACGGGGTTCCGCCTGCTTCCCGGACGTCTCGGGCGGCGCCGGCCAGCCCCTGCTCGCCCCGGGCCAGCAACACCACCCGATCGCCGCGCGCTCCGAACGCCGCTGCGCTTGCCCGGCCCACTCCGGCCGATGCTCCCGTGATCACCACTGTTCGAGTCACGTCCACTCTTCTTCCCAAGACAGCGCCGTCCTCCCCAAGAGAGCGCTGTGTTCCCCCCAGAAAGCGCTTTGATCCACGCGCTGTTGGGTACCCGTCAAAGGACCCCGTCAAAAGACAAGGTCGTCAGAGGTGGAAGTGAGGCACTGCGGTGGGTCAAACAGTCGCCGACGTACTGCTCGCTCGACTGCGAGAGTGGGGTGTACGGCAGGTTTTCGGTTATCCCGGTGACGGGATCAACGGCTTGCTCGCCGCGTGGGGACGCGCGGACAACGTCCCGCAGTTCGTGCAGGCGCGGCACGAGGAGATGGCGGCCTTCGAGGCGACCGGCTTCGCGAAGTTCAGCGGCCAGGTCGGGGTCTGCGCGGCAACGAGCGGACCCGGTGCCATCCACCTCTTGAACGGTCTCTATGACGCCAAGCTTGATCACGTTCCCGTCGTTGCCATCGTCGGCCAGACCGAACGCAGTGCGCTCGGTGGGGCATATCAGCAGGAGGTCGACCTGCTGTCGCTGTTCAAGGACGTCTGCAGCGACTACGTGCAGATGTGCGTCGTGCCGCAACAGCTGCCCAACCTCATCGACCGGGCGATCCGGGTGGCGCTCGCCGAACGCGCGCCAACGGGCTTGATCTTCCCCTCGGACGTGCTGGATCTGCCGTACGAGCCGCCCGCGCACGCGTTCAAGCAGGTCCCCTCGAGTCTCGGCCTGGCGCCGCCGAGGGTGGACCCTGATCCGTCGGCCGTCCGCGCGGCAGCCGACATTCTCAACTCCGGCGAGAAGGTCGCCCTGCTGGTGGGACAGGGCGCGCGCGACTGTGCGGACGAGCTCGCGCAGGTGTGCGACCTGCTCGGCGCGGGCGCGGCCAAGGCCCTGCTCGGCAAGGATGTGTTGCCCGACGACCTGCCGTGGGTGACCGGCTCCATCGGCCTGCTCGGCACGATCCCGTCGTACCGGATGATGATGGGCTGCGACACGCTGCTGACCGTCGGTTCCAACTTCCCGTACACGCAGTTCCTGCCCGACTTCGGCCAGGCGCGCGGCATACAGATCGACCACTCGGGCAAGTGGATCGGCATGCGCTACCCGTACGAACTCAACATCGTCGGTGACGCCAAGTCGACCCTCCAGGCGTTGATCCCGCTGCTGCAGCGTAAGCAGGACCGTTCATGGCGTGAGCAGATCGAATCCGACGTGGCCCGGTGGTGGGAGGTCGTCGAGCGACGCGCGATGACCGACGCCGACCCGGTGAACCCGATGCGGATCTTCCACGAGCTGTCGATGCGGCTGCCACCGAACGCGATCGTTGCCGCCGACTCGGGCAGCGCGGCCAACTGGTACGCGCGGCAGTTGAAGTTCCGCGCCGGTGTGCGCGGCTCCCTTTCCGGCACCCTGGCGACGATGGGGCCCGGGGTCCCGTACGTCATCGGCGCCAAGTGGGCGCACCCGGATCGGCCCGCGATCGCGCTCGTCGGCGACGGCGCGATGCAGATGAACGGCATGGCCGAGTTGATCACGGTGGCGCACTACTGGCGGCAGTGGCAGGACCCGCGGCTGGTCGTGGCGGTGCTGCACAACAACGACCTGAACCAGGTCACCTGGGAGATGCGGGCAATGGAGGGCGCGCCGAAGTTCGCGGAGTCGCAGACCCTGCCCGACGTCGACTACGCGGCGTTCGCGCGCGGCATCGGCCTGCACGGCGTCAACGTCGACGAGGGCGACGCGTTGGGTGGCGCATGGGACCAGGCGCTTTCCGCCGACCGGCCGACGCTGCTCGATGTGCGCTGCGATCCGGACGTCGCACCGATCCCGCCGCATGCGACCTTCGATCAGGTGAAGGACTTGACCTCCTCGATCCTCAAAGGCGATGAGGACGCCTGGGGCGTGGTCAAACAAGGTGTCAAACAGAAGGTCCAGCAGTACCTGCCAGGCACCAAGGGCGACTCGAGTTGAGCGCGCTGGGGCTGCGCGGCGCGCTGCTCCAGCGAGTGGACGGTGAGGTCCGCTTCGACGCGGGAACGCGCGCTGCCTATTCAACTGACGCCTCGAACTTCCGCCAGGTGCCGATCGGGGTGGTGATCCCACGTTCGGTCGACGCGGCCGCCGAGGCGGTTGCCGTCTGCCGCGAATTCGATGCACCAGTGCTGTCCCGTGGCGGTGGCACAAGCCTTGCCGGCCAGTGCACCAACACGGCCGTGATGATCGATTGGGCGAAGCACGTCAACAAGCTGGTCGATGTGGACGTCGAGAACCGCACGTGCCTGGTGGAGCCGGGCATCGTGCTGGACGTCCTCAACAAGCAACTGGAACAGCACGGTCTGCGCTACGGACCCGAACCGGCCACGCACCCGAACTGCACGCTCGGCGGAATGATCGGCAACAACTCGTGCGGGGCCACCGCACAGCGCACCGGAAAGGTGGTCGACAACATCGCCGAGCTCGAGGTGCTGCTCTACGACGGCACCCGCTTCTGGTGCGGCCCGACGAGTGACGACGAGTACGTCGCGATCGAGCACCGCGGTGACAGGCAGGCCCGCGTCTACCGCCAGTTGCGCGCGCTGCGGGACAAGTACGCCGACGCCGTCCGGGCCGGCTATCCCGACATCCCGCGCCGGGTATCCGGTTACAACCTGGACTCGCTGCTGCCCGAGCACGGCTTCGATGTGGCCGGCCTGCTGGTCGGCAGCGAGTCGACCCTGGTGACGGTCCTGCGCGCGCGGCTCAAGCTCGTTCCCGTGGTGAAGTACCGGACGCTCGTAGTCCTCGGCTTCGAGAACATCGCGAAGGCCGCCGACGCCGTACCCGCGATCCTGCCCCACAAGCCGATCGCCCTGGAAGGGCTGGATCACCGGCTGCTGCATGACGAACGGATCAAGCACCTGAACTCGGCAGCGCTGGAGGAGCTGCCGAAGGGCGACGGCTTCCTCATGGTGCAGTTCGGCGGAGACAGCAAGGAAGAGGCGGACCACAACGCGCACCGCATGCTCGACGCGTTGGGCGAGTCGGAGCACGACGCCGACGTCGCCTTCCTCGACGACCCGAGCCACGAGGACGAGTTGTGGCAGGTGCGCGAAGCCGGCCTGGGCGCGACCGCGCACGTGCCGGGCGAGCCGGACACCTGGGAGGGCTGGGAGGACTCTGCGGTAGCTCCGGACCGGCTCGGCGACTACCTGCGCGATCTGAACAAGCTCTACGAGGAGTTCGGCTACGCCGACGACGCCCAGCCCAGCCTGTACGGCCACTTCGGCCAGGGCTGCGTCCACACCCGGATCCCGTTCGGACTCACCGACCACGACGGCGTCGCCAAGTACCGGCGCTTCCTCGAACGCGCCGCCGACCTGGTGGCCTCCTACGGCGGCTCGCTGTCCGGCGAGCACGGCGACGGGCAGACGCGTGGTGAGCTGCTCCCCCGCATGTTCAGCCCGCCGATCATGCAGGCGTTCGGCGAGCTCAAGACGATCTTCGACCCGGACGACCGGATGAATCCGGGCAAGGTCGTGAACCCGGCTCCGCTCGACTCGCATCTGCGCCTGGGCGGCGACTGGTCGCCGCACTACTCCGGGCAGCTGTTCTTCGCCTATCCGGAGGACGACGGCTCTTTCGTCAAGGCCGCCACCCGGTGCGTTGGTGTCGGCAAGTGTCGCCAGCACGCGCATGAGGGCGGCGCGGTGATGTGCCCGTCGTACCAGGCGACGATGGAGGAAGAGCACAGCACCCGGGGCAGGTCGCGGCTTCTGTTCGAGATGCTCGACGGGCACCCCGACTCGCCGATCAAGGACGGTTGGCGCTCGACCGCGGTGCGCGACGCGCTGGATCTGTGCCTGGCGTGCAAGGGCTGCAAGAAGGACTGCCCGGTCGACGTCGACATGGCGACCTACAAGGCCGAGTTCCTTGCCCACCACTACGCGGGCCGACTGCGCCCGCGCTCGCACTACGCCCTCGGCTGGTTGCCGTTGCTGGCCGCGGGGGTGGGCCGATCGCGGCTCGCCGGGGCCGTCAACGCGCTCAGTCATGCACCGTTGCTGCCTCGGCTCGCCGCGCGTGCGGCAGGCCTCGAGCCGCGCGAGATCCCGCTGTTCGCCGGCGAGACGTTGCAGCAGTGGTTCACTCGGCGCGGAGCGTCGCACCCCCGCCAGGTGCCTCGCAGCCCGGGCCCACGTGGCACCGTCCTGCTGTGGCCGGACACCTTCACCAACTACTTCCACCCGCACATCGGACAGGCCGCGATCGGTCTGCTCGAGGACGCTGGCTGGGCGGTGACCATGCCGAGCGAGCCGGTCTGCTGCGGGCTGACGTGGATCTCCACGGGTCAGCTCGGCGCCGCCAAACGGGTGCTGCGCCGCACGGTGGATCAGCTTGCCGACCACCTGCACGCCGGCGGTCTCGTCCTGGGGCTTGAGCCGAGCTGCACGACGGTGTTCCGATCCGATGCCCCCGACCTGTTCCCGGACGATGTCGACGTGGCCCGGCTGCGCGATCACACCGTGACGCTGGCCGAACTGCTCACGAAGCACACGGACGGCTGGACGCCCCCGGCGCTGGACGGCGTGCACGCACTGGCCCAGGTGCATTGCCATCAGCACGCCGTGCTCGGGTGGGACGCGGACAGTCAGCTGCTCGAGGACGCCGGCGCCAAGGCCGACCGGCTGGACTCAGGCTGCTGCGGCCTGGCCGGCAACTTCGGTTTCGAAGCGGGCCATCTCGAGGTGAGCAAGGCGTGCGCCGAGCACGCCCTCCTGCCCGCAGTGCGTGACGCCGACGACGACGCGGTCGTGCTCGCCGACGGTTTCAGCTGCCGCACCCAGATCCACGAGCTCGACAGCGGCGG
>DATFTS010000117.1:0-2709 GCA_035261645.1 Jatrophihabitans sp.
TGTGAAACTGCCTTCGCGCTCGCAGCCCGCTGGAACAGCGCGTTTTCGACCGGTCGACCGTCCAAACCCAAGCCTCCCGCCGTCCCTCGTAAGGGGACTTTAGGTGAGGCAGTGCGCCGCGATCTGTCCGCTCAGCGCACGTAACGTAGCCAGATCGTGCCCAGCGGCGGCACCCGCAACGTCACCGATGCCGGCTGGCCGTGCCAGGACTCATCTGTCGCGTCGACCCGGCCGAAGTTGCCGACACCCGAGCCGAAGTAGACGTCCGCATCGGTGTTGATGATCTCGTCCCACTCGCCGGCGAACGGCAGGCCGAGCCGGTAGCCCTCGTGCGGCACGGACGCGAAGTTCGCGATGCAGGCGATCACCGATCCGTCGTCACCGAAGCGCAGCCACGAGAACACGTTGCCCGGCGCGTCGTTGGCGTCGATCCAGTGGAAGCCGTCCTCGGACGTGTCACGCGACCATAGCGCCGGCGTATCGCGGTAGACGGTGTTCAGGTCGTGGATAAGGCGCGCCACACCGCGATGTCCGGGATCGTCGAGCACCCACCAGTCCAGCGACCGCGACTCCGACCACTCGGCGCCCTGCGCGAACTCCTGACCCATGAACAGCAGCTGCTTGCCGGGATGTGCCCACATGAAGGCGTACAACGCGCGCAGCGTCGCCATCTTCTGCCAACGGTCGCCCGGGATCTTGTTGAGCAGCGACCCCTTGCCATGGACGACTTCGTCGTGCGAAATCGGCAGCACGTAGTTCTCGGAGTACGCATACATCATCGAGAACGTCATGTCGTTGTGGTGGAACTGGCGATGGATCGGCTCGTGCGAGATATAGGTCAAGGTGTCGTGCATCCAGCCCATGTTCCATTTGAAGCCGAAACCGAGCCCGCCGAGATGAGTCGGACGAGTGACGCCGGGCCACGCGGTCGACTCCTCGGCGATGGTCACTGCGCCGGGGACGCGCCGGTACACCGTCGCATTCATCTCCTGCAGGAACGACACCGCTTCGAGGTTCTCCCGGCCGCCGTACTCGTTGGGCACCCACTCGCCTGGTTCACGTGAGTAGTCGAGGTAGAGCATCGACGCAACCGCGTCGACTCGCAGCCCGTCGACATGGAACTCCTCGAGCCAGTACAGCGCGTTCGCGACCAGGAAGTTGCGCACCTCGCGACGGCCGAAGTTGAAGACGTACGTGCCCCAGTCGGGCTGCTCGCCGCGGCGCGGGTCCTCGTGCTCGTACAGCGGCGTGCCGTCGAAGCGGGCGAGCGCGAAGTCGTCCTTGGGGAAGTGCGCCGGCACCCAGTCGACGATCACGCCGATGCCGGCCTGATGCAGCTTGTCGACCAGGTAGCGGAAGTCGTCCGGGCTGCCGAAGCGGGCGGACGGGGCGTAATAGGCCGTCACCTGGTAACCCCACGAACCACCGAACGGATGCTCAGCGACCGGGAGGAACTCGACGTGGGTGAACCCGGCCTCGCGGACGTAGTCGACGAGCTCGTCAGCGAGCTCGCGATACGACAGCCCCATCCGCCATGAGCCGATGTGCACCTCGTAGATGGACATCGGCGCCTTGTGCCACTGGGTGTTGGCACGCTGCTGCAACCACTCGCGGTCGTCCCACGTGTAGTGCGACGTGGTGATCACCGACGCCGTGGCTGGTGGCTGTTCGGTAGCGAAGGCCATCGGATCGGCCTTCAGCCGCCACTGTCCATCCGCCCCGAGGATCTGGAACTTGTACCGGCAGCCGTCGCCGACGTCCGGCACGAAGATCTCCCACACACCGGACGCGCCCAATGCGCGCATGGGCAGCGCGCGCCCGTCCCAGTAGTCGAAGTCGCCGGCGACGCGCACCCCGCGGGCGTTCGGCGCCCACACCGCGAACGACGTCCCGGTGACCGTGCCACCGGGTGTCTCGTAACTGCGGACGTGTGCGCCCAGCACGTCCCAGAGGTTCTCGTGCCGTCCCTCGCCGATCAGGTGCAGATCGACGTCGCCGAGCGTCGGTAGCCAACGGTACGGGTCGTCGACGACGTGGGTCTGGGCGTGGTAGGTCACCTCAAGGCGGTAGTCGGTCGGTGCCCCGTCGAGCACCGCCTCGAACACGCCGCCGTCGTGCACGCGGTGCATCGGGGTGCGCGACCGGCCGACGAGCACTGACACCGCGGACGCCTCCGGGCGTAGCGTGCGAACGACCGTGCGCTTGTCCGGCAGCGGGTGGGCGCCCAGCACGGCGTGTGGGTTGTGGTGTGCACCGCCGACAAGCCGGTCGAGCTCTTCACGGGCCACGGTGGTCGTCATGTCGGGGTACCTCCGTCGGTTGCCAGGCGGCTGAGCGCGGCGAGAGGAATGGGCAGCCACGCCGGTCGGTTCCGGGACTCGTACACCGTTTCGTAGACCGCTTTGTCCGCCTCGAAAGCACGCAGCAGAACGTCGTGCGAGCTCGGGTCGGCGCCGGACACCGCGGCGTACCCGGCGCAGAACGCGGCGCGGTTGCGGTCGGCCCACTCGCTGGCGCGGTAGCGCAGTTGCTGGTCCCAGCCGGCTTCGAGCACGCGGTGATACGCCGCGTAGTCGAACGAGCGCAACATGCCGGCGATGTCGCGCAACGGCGAGTCGAACTCGCGCCGCGCCTCGATCGACCCCATCGGCTCGCCTTCGAAGTCGATCAGCACCCAGCGCTGGACGGTGCGCAGCGCCTGGCCGAGGT
>DATFTS010000118.1:0-5431 GCA_035261645.1 Jatrophihabitans sp.
GGGTGGCACCAACAACGCCTCGGTCCAGGCCATCGTGAAGAGCTGCGGATACGGCAACGCACGCACCGCCGGCGGCGTGTCGCCCGGTGGCGCTGTTGAGTCGTTGCCGCCCGCCAACTGGATGGCGACCAAGGCATACGCGCCAGCAGCGGTGACCCTCGCGAACATGCAGGCTGTGGTGAACGGCGCCGCCACTCGCGGCGGGGGTTGGGCACAGATCGTGATGGGACGCGTCTGCTCATCGACGCTCGACGCCGCGAACTACTCCTCGTGCAGCACGGCCAGTGGACACATCGAACTCGCCGACCTGAACACCTTCCTCGACTGGGTGGCGAACGCCGGCCAGCCGGGCGGTGCGCCCGCGAACACCACGCTGCGCACCGTGCGTGCCGCGGCAAGCTCGGCCGACACCACCGCGCCCACGACGACGATCAGCTGCAACGGTGCGCCATGCTCGAGCAGCCCGTACTCGGGCATCGTCACCGTCGCGCTCGCCGCCACCGACGTCGGGTCCAGCGTCGCGGCAATGACGTTCACGACCGATGGCACCGATCCGACGCCGACCAGCACCGCGTACACCGGCCCGTTCAGCGTGAACGGAAGCAACGCCAGCACCACGGTGAAGTTCCGATCGTGGGACTACGCCGGCAACGCCGAGGCCGTCAACACCCAGGTGATCCAGGCGCCACCGGACACGACTGCGCCCACGACGACGATCTCTTGCAACAACACGACCTGCGGGACGTCCGCTTACATCTCGTCGGTGACGGTGACGTTCGCCGCCACTGACACCGGCGGCTCGGGGCTATCTGCGACGTACTACACGACCGACGGCTCGACGCCAACCCTCGCGAGCAGCGTCTACTCGGCGCCGATCCAACTCAACACGCCCGGCACGTACAACGTGCAGTTCTTCTCGACCGACCGGGCCGGCAACGCCGAGGCGGTGCAGAGCCAGCAGGTCAAGGTCGCGCCGGTGACGAGCAAGGTCTCGCTCACGTTCGACAACGGCAGCGTCAGCCAGTACACGCTGGGCTATCAGCAGGCGCTGCAGCCGCATGGCGCGCCAGCGACGTTCTTCGTCAACTCGGGCACGATCAGCAACTCCGCGAACACCATGACGTGGGCGCAGCTGAACACGCTGGCCACGGCCGGTGCGGACATCGGCGGCAAGACCGTCAACGCCACGAACCTGACGACCGACCCGAACCCGACGAACCAGGTCTGCAACGACCGTGCCGCGCTTGTGCAGCACGGGCTGCACCCGGTCGCGTTCGCATACCCGGGCGGCGCCTTCAACGCGAGCATCGAAGGCATCGTCAAGTCGTGCGGCTACGGCAGCGGCCGCAGCGCCGGCTCGCTCTCGCCGACGGGCCCGACCTACGCCGAGACCCTGCCGCCCAAGGACTGGTATGCGACGCGCGCATACGCGCCCACCGGCCAGGTCACGCTCGCGAACATGAAGTCGCTCGTCACCGGTGCCGCTTCGCACGGTGGCGGCTGGAGCCAGATCGTCCTCGGCCGGGTGTGCTCGCAGGCGCAGGATCCGAACAACTACACCGCCTGCACCGCGTCCGGCGGCTGGATCGAACTCGCCGACCTCAATGCGTTCCTCGACTGGATGGGCAGCGCCGGGCAGTCCGGTGGAGCACCCGCCGGCGCGGCGCTCAGCACCGTCCGCGACGCGGCGATCGGCGCCGACACCAGCGCGCCGGTGACCACAGCCGCGTGCAACGGCAACCCGTGCACGTCGGACACCTACACGAACACGGTCTACGTGACGCTGTCGAGCACAGACGTGGGCTCGGCGGTCGCCAGCACTCGCTACACCCTCGACGGCACCGACCCGACGCTGGCGAGCCCGACCTACACGAAGCCGATCCCGATCACGAGCACCACCACCGTACGGTTCCGGTCGTTCGACAACGCCGGCAACGCGGAGGCCATCAACACGCTGCCGATCACCGCCTCACTCCCGGCGGACACGACTGCGCCGACGACGGCTGCAGCCTGCGACGGCAACCCCTGCACCACCGCCGGCTACAACGGCAAGACGGTCGTCACGCTGAATGCGGCCGACCCGGGCGGCTGGGGCGTCGATCAGACGTACTACACGCTCGACGGCACCGCTCCGTCCACGACGAGCACGGTGTACTCCGGCCCGTTCACCTTGGACACGCCAGGCACGTACATCCTGCAGTTCTTCTCCACCGACCTGGCGGGCAACTCGGAACAGACCGAGACGCAGACCATCGTCGTCCTGGCGCCGAAGGTGACCGTGTCGCTGACGTTCGACGACGGACTGCTGACCCAGTACCAGCTGGCGGACAAGCGCGCCCTCAAGCCGCACCACCTGAACGGCACGTTCTACAACATCAGCGGTCTGAACAACGTCGATGACCAGCACATGACGTGGGCCAATCTGGTCGACCTGAACAACGACGGCAACGAGGTTGGCGGGCACACTGTCGACCACGTCGTGCTGAAGGGTGCCACCGACATCGCCCAGGCGACGTGGGAGGTCTGCCAGGACCGGCAGAACCTGATCGACCACGGCCTGTACCCCACCAGCTTCGCGTACCCGACCGGCGCATATGACGCGCAGGCGGAGAGCATCGTGAAGTCGTGTGGCTACACGAGCGGCCGTGCCGCGGGCGGCCTCGACGTCGCCGGCGACGGCGCCGGCCCGGTGTACTCCGAGACCATGCCGCCGAAGGACCTCTACGCACTCCGCACGGGATACGACCAGCCGGCCGGCAACCCGCCGAACGTCCCACCGCTCACGCTCAGCCACCTGCAGTCGATGGTCACCGCTGCCGCGCAACACGGCGGTGGCTGGGTGCCGATCGTCTTCCACGACGTCTGCTCGCAGCAGCTCGACCCGGCCAACTACAGCTTCTGCATCAATGACTGGGGACCTGTCGAGCTCGACACCCTCAACCAGTTCCTCGACTGGCTCAACTCAACCGGGCAGCCGGGTGGCGCGCCGCCGCGTACGCAGGTGCTGACCGTGTCGCAGGTCATCAACGGCCCGGACACGCAGGCGCCGATCTCGGTGATCAACTGCGACGGCGCTCCGTGCCAGTCGACCACCTACAGCGGCTCGACGACGGTCACGTTCGCCAGCAAGGACCCGGGCGGGTCCGGCGTAGCGGCGACCTACTACACGACCGACGGCAGCACGCCCACTACGTCCAGCCCGACGTTCAGCCGCGGCTTCACGATCAACCAGACCACGACGTTCAACTACTTCTCGGTCGACAACTCGGGCAACGTCGAGCCGGCGCAGTCGATGGTCGTCACTGTCGCACCCAACCCCGACCCGGTGATCGGCGCCGCGGGCGACATCGCGTGCGACCCGGACTTCCCTGCCTTCAACAACGGGATCGGGACGGACACCGACTGCCGCGCGTCGCATACAGCCAACCTGCTCAACGGCGTCGACGCCGTGTTGGGCCTGGGTGACATGCAGTACCAGTGCAGTGGCCCGGCTGCCTACGCGCAGGCGTACGACCCGACGTGGGGCGTCAAGAAGTCGATCACCCACCCGGTGCCGGGCGGTGAGGACTATCTGACCTCCGGTGGCACCGACTGCCAGTCGACCCCAGGTGCTGGTTACTACCAGTACTTCGGTGCAGCGGCGGGTGACCCGACCAAGGGCTACTACAGCTACAACCTCGGTCAGTGGCACATCGTCGCGATCAACACCGCGCCGTGTGAGAACGGGGACACGACCTGGTGTGCCGCGGGCAGCCAGCAGGACCAGTGGCTGAAGCAGGATCTTGCCGCCAACCAGTCCTCGTGCACGCTCGCCTACTACCAGGATCCGCGCTTCGCGTCGTCGGCATCCGGCTCCGGTGGCGACACGACCTACCAGGACATCTGGCAGGACCTCTACACCGGCGGTGTCGACGTCGTGCTCAACGGTGACTCGCACTGGTATGAGCGCTTCAACCAGCTCAACGGTGCTGGGCAGGTCGATACCGCTCACGGTGTGCGGGAGTTCATCGTGGGCACGGGTGGTGCGGGCCTCGACACGCCAGGTGCTGAGGTCGCGACGAGCCAGGCCCTCAACGACACCACGCACGGCGTCATCCGGATGACCTTGCACGGCACCTCGTACAGCTGGTCGTTCATGCCGGACGAGGGAACCTTCACCGACGCGGGTTCGGCGAACTGTCACGGCAAGCCGGACCCGACCCCGCCGACGACCGCCATCGCCTGCAACGGCGCACCGTGCTCGACCGGCTGGTACCAGAACGCTGTTCAGGTGTCGCTTGCCGCCACTGACAACCCCGGTGGCAGCGGCGTCGGCAAGACCTACTACACGACGGACGGCACGACGCCGACCACGTCCAGCCCGGTGTACACCGGACCGTTCACCGTGGCAGGCAGCTCGGCTGTCAGGTACTTCTCGGTCGATGCGGCCGGCAACCCCGAGGCGGTGAAGACGCAACAGATACAGATCGACGCGACACCGCCAGCAACGGTTGCGGCCTGCAACACTCTGTCCTGCTCCGGCACGTACACGTCGAACGTGCAGTTCTCCCTGAGCGCGGCGGACAACGTGGGTGGTTCCGGTGTCAGCAACATCTTCTACACGACCGACGGGACGACGCCTACGCGATCGAGCCCGACCTACACCACGCCGCTCAACCTCACCAGCACGACGACCGTGAAGTTCTTCGCGCTCGACGCTGCGGGCAACGCGGAGGCGGTCAATACCCAAGTAGTGACGATCGACAACGCCGCTCCCACGACAACGATCCAGTGCAACAACGCTGCGTGCTCGGGTTGGAGCCCGGGCGCGGTCCAGGTCTCCTTGACAGCTAACGACAACGGTGGGGTCGGCCAGACGAAGACGTACTACACCACCGACGGCTCCACGCCGAGCACGTCCAGCACCCTGTACAGCGGGCCGTTCCCGATCGGCACTACTGCCACCGTGAAGTTCTTCTCGGTCGACGGCATCGGAAACACCGAAGCCGTGCAGTCGCAGCTGATCCAGGTCGATCCGTCCGCCCCGGTGACAACTGCCACCTGCAACGGCGGGTCCTGCTCCGGCTGGTTCAATGCGAACGTTCAGGTGAGCCTGGCGGCGAATGACACTGGCGGTTCCGGCGTCAGCAAGATCTACTTCACCACGAACGGCACGACGCCGACCACGGCCAGCCCGGCCTACGCCGCACCGTTCAGCGTCACCGCCACCACAACCGTGAAGTTCTTCGCGGTCGACGTCGCAGGCAACGCCGAGGCGGTCAATACGCAGGTGGTGCAGATCGACAAGACTGCGCCCACGACGACGATCCGCTGCAACAACGCAGCGTGCTCGGGCACGTACCCGAACTCGGTGAGCGTCACTTTGCCCGCCACGGACACCGGCGGGTCCGGATTGGCATCGACGCACTACACGACGGACGGCACCACACCG
>DATFTS010000119.1:0-3629 GCA_035261645.1 Jatrophihabitans sp.
CAGCTCGTCCAGTTCTACGTCGACGGAACCGTGATCGGCGTTCCCGCCACCGTGCAGGCCGGCGACGGCAGTGTGTCGTTCGGCTGGGAGTCGTGGGGATACCCGAACGGGCCGCACACGATCACGGCGGCCGACTGCTCCGACGCAACCACCTGCGGCGCTCAAACCGCGGGCGTCGACGTCGAGCTGAACAACTCCCAACCGACGATCAGCTCGCCTGCGTCCTCGGCAACCGTGCGGGGCGGATTCACGATCACCGCTACGTTTCCCGGCGGTGCGCTGCGCCTAGAACTCGACGGCTCGCAACTCGGACCGCTCGGGAGCGCCAGCCCGTACTCGGAGAACTACCGTGGCAGCGCGCTCACGGCCGGACCGCACACGGTCAAAGCGACGCTTTGCGCGACTGACGGATCGCAGTGTTCGGGTCCGTCCAGCTCTGTTGCCTTCCAAGCCGATGTCTTGCATCCGGCGATCTCAAGCATCTCGCCGCGCCTGTTCAGCCCCAACGGCGACGGGCGACGGGACAAGGCGACCGTGACGCTCTCCCTCCCAGAGACGCAGACTGTAAACCTGGCGATCTTGACTGCGAGCAAGAAGGTCGTGCGGCACGTGGTGCTGGGCTCGCTCGGGTCAGGCCAGCACACCTGGGTGTGGAACGGAAACAACGACAGCGGAAACCGCGTCGGCGACGGCGCTTACACCGTGAAATTGTCATCAACAAAGACGATCAGCGGTGTCTCGGTTCCGGGCACCGCATCGGGCGGGCTCTCGGTCGATACGCACGCTCCGGTCATGTCGTCCATCAGCGGTAATGGCTTGACGTTCTACCCGGTGCCGGACGGTTTTCACGATGCGTTCGCGCCGAACGTCACGCTTGACAGCTCGGCGACGTTGACGCTGATGATCTACAACTTTGCGGGGCACCTCGTGCGCCGTATTGATGCATCGCGCAACGCAGGGCGAGCGGCGTTGACGTGGGGAGGTCGCGACGCGGCCGGTCACCTGGTGCCGGCCGGCACGTACCGCTACACGTTCACCGCTCAGGACGCTGCGGGTAACCGGCGCATCACGGGCAAGTACACGGTGTACGTGTCCCTCAGACGGCTGGTAAGCCGATCGGTCACGTTGACGAAGGCGGCGAACAAGTTCACCAAGGTCGGCACCAATGACATCTCATGCACGCAGTACTCGACCGGCTTGTCGATGTACTCCAGCGGGGTATGGCTCGGAAACGTCTGTGACCCCGACTTCGACGGCGCCGCGAGCATCGAAAGCTTCTACACCTTCGTCGTCCCGTCTGCGGTGAAGTACGGATCGCTCAAGCTGAGCGCGTACGGATCCACGTTGTATCCCCCGAGCGAAGTGCTGGGCGCATATTTCACGACGTCGAACGACGTGGCGGTGCACTTCACCAACGTCAGGAGCGCGAGCGGAGAGTGGCTCGGCCTGGGGTCGGTTCCTGGTGCTGGTCGGGTCAGCAGCGACCATCGAGTCCGCGTGGCAGTCGGGGTCGATGATGGGTACAACTCGGGTGGCAACCTCAGCGATCTCGACATGGCCACGATTCGCCTGGTTGTCAACTACTCCGTGCTCCGCTGAAACGCCGCCGGCGAGGTAGGCCGGCTAACCATGGCTCACGCTGACGTTGGCCGTCACGTCGGAACCGAGGTCGGCGCTCAGGACGTCGCTGATGCGGGCGGACGTCGAGCCGATCGCGATCCGGGCGGTGCCGGCCGCGGGCGCCTGGCGCACGCTCAGCCCCGGCTGCGCCGGTGACATAACGGTGCTCGACTGCAGTTGAGCGAGCAGGCGATCACGCAGCGCACCGAGCTGCTCCAGCGCGGATCGACGAAGCTGCCGTCCGGCCCCGCCAACCACGACGAACTGCAGCGCCGTGGCCAGTGTTTGGCAGCGATGGCAAGCCGCGTTCAATGCCAGCGCGCGGTTGCCTGCGTGGACGGCGTGCGCCGAGTTGGCTACCACCACCTGGATCGACACCGCCGCGCCACGGCACGCCGTGCAACCGGACGCCCACGCCACCGCGACGTTGCGGGCAACAACCGACGACGACGTACCGGCATACACGACTTGGACGGACCCAGCCTGCCCTGTGCAGGCGCAGATGACGGACGCGTTCGCCGCGGCGCTGACCTGCACATGCCGGGTGCCTGCTGTGGCGACGCGCAGCTGCAGCGATTCGTCATGCGGGGAGGCGGCGCTCGGAATCGCCAACACCGCCACCTCGAACCTGTGCCGGGGGATGATGCCGCCGTTCGCCGACCCGACCAGAAGGCAGCTGACCAGCGCCGCCAGGCAAGTCGCGAGCGCTGCTCTCCGAATGGTTATCACCGTGTCACCGCTTCTCGTCGGACGGACGCGTGTAGGTCTGCTTGGTGAACTGATCCGCGACCGCCGCCGCGAGTTCGGTCAACGCGTCCCGGGTCCGCGGTGCCAGCGCGGACAGCTTCGAGCGCGCGCCGGCTTCGAAGGCACGATCCCAAGGGATGGGGACGACCTGCGCGCAGCGACGCGCGAAGTGGTCCTCCAACCGTTCGATCGGGACACCGGAGCGCCGTCCTACCCCGTTGATCACCACCACCGCGCGCGCAACCAGTTCGCCGTAGTCGTGCTCGCTGAGCCAGTCGAGCGTGAGCGCCGCCGCCCGCGCCCCGTCCAGGGCCGGTCGTAGCACGACGATGAGCTGATCGGCCTCGGCGAGCAGGCCCTGGTTGGCGCTGTCGAGGATGCCGGTGCCGGTGTCGAGGAGGATCAGGTTGTAGTAGTGGTCGAGCAGCTCGATCACCCGCTCGTACGCCTTGCGATCGAGCGCAAGTCCGATGCGCGGGTCGTCGTTCGAGCCGAGCACCTCGAGCCGGGATTCCGGCGCCTGTGCGGTGTAGTCGCGCAGGTCGGCGTAGCTGGAAACGAGGTCGATCTGGTCGAGCAGATCGGTAATGGTCCGTGGGCAGGGCTGGGACACCCGATGCGCGAGGTTGCCGGCGTCCGGATTTGCGTCCACAGCAACGACCCGGTCGCCGCGCAGGGCCGAGTAGGTGCTGCCGAGGCCCATCGTGATCGTCGTCTTGCCGACCCCGCCCTTGCGGCTCATCACCACCACCCGCCGCGAGCCCTTGATCGGGGCGGTGACCCGGGCCAACAGCTCGGCCCGGCGTCGCTCGGCCGCGGTGGGTCCGGGGTTGATCAGCCCGCCCGACGCGTGCGAGACAGCGCGGCGCCACGGCGAGCTCGTTCGCGCTTCGTCAGTGTGGCCGAGCACGGTCTCGTCGCTCAACGCCGAGGCGGTGAGGTCCGCGGGTACCGGTGGGTCGCTCATGGCGTTCCCCTCTGTCGCTGGACGCGGGCGAGTCGATCTGTTGCTGATCAGCGACGGGTTGAAGTGCTGCGCCGTCCTCAGTCCCAGCTGGCCGAACAGTGCGGCGATGCCCAGCAGCGGTACGGCAAGGAGCACGATGGAGATGGCGCTCAACGCCACCTGCGCGAGGTCGCCGGTCCACGCGGCCGCGATGGACGAAACCTGGTGGTCGACGGCGTCGACGGTGCGCCGGATGATCACCGGGAGGCTGTACAACAGCCAGCCGAACGTACCGACGAGCACGGGCGTCACGACC
>DATFTS010000120.1:0-1771 GCA_035261645.1 Jatrophihabitans sp.
CCAACCGGTTCCCGCTGCACCGCGGCCAGGTGGGGCAACCCAGGCCCGAGCCGGTGAGACGAACGGCGCCGCCGCTCACCACGATGCCGATGTTCACCACGACCGAGGCCAGTGCCAGGCGGCGAAGAAGCGCGGGGGAGCGCGTCCAGTCGCGCCTGGCGCCGGGACGCGTGCCGACGATGGGCTCAGTGCTCACTCCCATCGGAACCACCGCGCAGCAACCGGGATCGCCAGGCAAGCCCAGACAAGCAACGTGAGCGTTTCCCGCAGCGGCAGCCCATGACCGCTCAGCAGCACTGCGTGCAAGCCATCCGACAGTGCCGCCGATGGCAGGAACTGCAGGATGTCGCGTGCCGTGCCGCCGTACTTCGACAGCGGAACCGCGATGCCGCCGGCGAACAGCAGCACGAGCCAGATCAGGTTCGCGACGCCGAGCGTGACCTCGGCGCGCATCGTCCCGGCGACGAGCAGCCCGAGGCCGCCGAACGCGAGCGTGCCGAGCACCACCAACAGCAGGGCCACCAGGGGGTCGCCGTGCGGATGCCAGCCGAGCGCGAAGCCGAAGCCACAGACGAGAACCAACTGCACCAACTCGAGCAACAGCACCGCCAGCGTCTTGCCGCCAATCAGCACCGACCGCGGCAACGCCGTCGCGCCCAGCCGCTTCAACACCCCGTACTTGCGCTCGAAGCCGGTGCCGATTGCCAGGCCGGTGAACGCTGCGGACATGACGGAGAGCGCGATGATGCTCGGCACCACGAAGTCGATGCGCCGCGGCGTGCCCAGCGAATACAGCAGCGGCAGATTGAAGAAGAACTCCAGCAGCACCGGGATGAGCAGCGTGAGCCCCACCTGCTCGCCGTTACGCAGCAGCAGCTTGAACTCCATGGCGGTCTGCGCGCCGAGCATGCGTGACCGCGGCGCCGCACCGGGCGCGGGTGCGAACCTGCCGAGCGTCGTGGTCACGGGCGCAGGTCCCGGCCGGTGAGATCGAGGAACACGTCCTCAAGCGTGCGCCGCTCGACGGACAGTTCCTCCGTCAGCACCTGCCGGCCGGCGCACCAGGCGGTCAGGTCGGCGACCAGCCGCGGGTTCACCTCGCCGGAGACCACGTAGTGGCCGGGCTCCTTCTCCACCGCGATCGTGCCGGCCGGCAGTGCTGCGACGAGCGCGTCCAGATCCAGCGCGGGCGCTGCGCGGAACCGCAGCTGCCCCTCCGCGCCGGTGCGGGTGAGCTCGGCCGGGCTCCCGTGCGCGACGACCCGGCCGGCGTCGATCACCACGACGTTGTCGGCGAGCTGCTCGGCCTCGTCCAGGAAATGCGTGGTCAGCACGACGGTGACGCCGTCGTCGCGTAGCGCGCGCACGAGGTCCCAGGTGCCGCGGCGCGCCTGCGGATCCATGCCTGAGGTCGGTTCGTCCAGAAACACCAGCGAGGGACGTCCGATCAGTGCCAGCGCGAGCGAGAGCCGCTGCTGCTGTCCGCCGGAAAGGCGCTTCACCGCCGTGCCTGCGACGCTGCCAAGGCCGACGGCCTCGAGCAGCTCGCGCGGCGGCTGTGGGTGCACCGCAAAGGACGCGAAGAGTTGCAGCATCTCCAGTGCGGTCGCGCCGGTATAGCCCCCGACACCGTCCTGCAACATGACGCCGACGAGCGGACGTAGCGACGGCGAGGTGGGGTCGAGCCCGAGGATCCGGACGGTGCCCGAGTCAGGTCGCCGGAACCCCTCGCAGATCTCCACCGTGGTCGTCTTGCCGGCGCCGTTGGGAC
>DATFTS010000121.1:0-8803 GCA_035261645.1 Jatrophihabitans sp.
CGAGCCGCCGTGCAGAACGTGTCGGTGCAACTGACCGCACCGTCGGGCTGGTCGGTGCAGGCGAACACCGCGAGCGGAGCGGGGGCTGTTCCGAGCGGCCACTCGCTGACGACGTCGTGGACGGTCACCCCGCCGGCGAACAGCGCTGCCGGTTCCTATGACCTCACCGCCACCGCCCGCTACCTGTGGGACGACGGCACCAGGTCGGACAGCACCGGCGGAACGACCACGGTGCTCGTCCCGAATCCGCCACCACACGGCACCGCGTATGTGAGTGACCTGCAGTGGACGAGCCAGAGCAACGGCTGGGGACCGGTCGAGCGCGACATGAGCAACGGCGAGACGGCGGCGGGTGACGGCCACGCCATCACCATCGGCGGCGTCACCTACGCCAAGGGCATCGGCGCGCACGCACCGAGCGAGGTGGATGTCTATCTCGGCGGCAACTGCTCGTCGTTCAGCAGCGACGTCGGGCTCGATGACGAGGTCGGCAACAACGGATCGGTCGACTTCCAGGTGTTCGCCGACGGCACGAAGGTCGCCGACAGCGGCGTCGTGCACGGCAGCGACAGCGCCAAGCACCTCACCGCCGATCTGGCCGGCGCGAAGTTCCTGCGCCTGGTCATCACCGACGCCGGCGACGGCAACACCTATGACCATTCCGACTGGGCCGGCGCAGCCGTCAGCTGCGGCTGATCAGGAGAGACGCATTCGCCGAAGCGTTGATCAACTGCGGATCGCGGTCAAAGATCAGCCAGCATCCGCAGTTGATCACTTGCACATCAGCACGGCATTACCGGCTGCCGGCCGCTCACGGCCACCACCTCGGCCGTGACGGTCACCGCCGCGCCGACTGGGCTGGCCGCCAGGTGCGCCATTACGACGTGAGTGCCTACCGAGGTTGCGCCGTCGTCGATCCGGCCGGCGAGCGCAGCGATCGTGGCCGCCTCCGCCCACGCGAGCAGACGCGGGGTGGCGAGCACCGGCACGTCGCCGCTGCCGAGGGCCGTGGCGGTGTCGTGGTCGGTGACGACATGCTGACGCCGCGCGTGGGCTCCGACGACATCCACGGGCGGCTCAGTGCGGGTCGCGCGGGACGGTGAGCCGTGGGACGCCGCCGAGACCGACGTTGTAGCGGACGTGCTCGGCATACTGGGCGAGCTTGTCCCAGAGAGCCGCGTGCGCCGGCCAGGGGATGGGCTCGTCGCCGTCCAGCCAGCTTTCACCGAAGGTGATCCACACGACCGTCCAGTCGGCCGCGACACCCCACCGGCCCTGACTCCAGTCGAGCAGGGACCGCCGGATCTGGAACGCCAGTCGCGGTGCGTCCGGGAATGTCGTCACGTCGTGGACCGCCCAGACGCGGAAGTCGTGCGACATGAGGTCGAGCTCGAAGTCGCCGAGGACGGCCGGATCTACCAGCACCGTCGCGACGTTCTCGTGGCCTCGGGGTCGCACCGATCAATTATCGCCTCAGCTGCCGACAACCGAGAGTCGGCAGCTGAGGGTCGGCAGCCGCGGGTGGGGAAAGTTGTCCGCGCTTCACGGCGCTATAGCGGCCGCTAGCGCGGACAACTTGGCAAGGGCGGCCCGGGGTGGCCGGGGGTCCGCACAGTTGTCCGCGCTTCCCGGCGCTATAGCGGCCGTTAGGGCGGACAACTTGGCCAGGGCGGCCGTTAGCGCGGACAACTTCCCTGGCGGTTGTTAGCCTCGCCACGGCGGCGGTGCGGTTCGGAGTGAGGCGCGTGCGATGAGGATGCGAGCGCTGCTCGTCGTGGCCGCACTCGTCGTCGCGGGCGCAGCCGCGCTCGTCTGGCGCTCGACGACGGCCAGCTCGACCCATGAGACGGCCCCGAAGGCCACGCCGGTGTTGCTCGTGCACGGCTACGCGAAGGGCGCCTGCCCGGGTACGGACGTCCTCCACGCCATCTGGGGTGGCGTCTACCTCATGCTGCAGCAAGCGGGCTGGACGGGTCCGGTGCTGCCGATGTCCTACTACCGTTGCGACACCGACGGCGTCGACTTCACCGGCTACGGGCCCATCACGCCGCAGGGCGCAACGCCGACGATCACCGCCGCGCAGACCCGCGGCGGTTACGACCAGGACGTGAGCCTCGACCAGCTCGCTCACGACCTCGCCTGGTTCGTCTACAACACGTACAGCCGACACGACACGCCCGTCGACCTGGTGGGCAGCTCGATGGGCGGGCTGATCATGCGGGACGCGCTGTACCGGGTGGCTGCGAGGGATCGCAGCTTCCCGCCGTACTTGCTGGTGCCGCGGGCGGTGACCTTCTCCACGCCGCACGGCGGCTACGGCCAAGTGGGTGCGAACTCCGACTTCTGCGGGGGACAGACCGTCGAGTGTGACCAGTTCGCGATCGGCTCGCCGTTCATGACGATGCTCGCCGATCATGCACAGGATCCGCAGGCCCGCGGGGGCACGGCCTGGATGCTGGTGGGTTCGAGCGCCGGCTGTGACTTCGTGCCGGCTCGTTCGTCGCTGGCGATGCCCGCAGCGCAACGCGTCGACTACCTCTCACCTTGCTACGGGCACATCGGCTATCTCTGGGACCTTCAGTCGAGCCAAACCGCGCGCGCCCTCGTCACGGCGCCGGGGCGGGCGCCCGTGGCGAACAACGCCGCCCCGCGCCCCATGGTCCTGCTGGGCGAGGTGCTCTCAGCCCGCTGAGTGCCGCCACATCCGGCCAGCCGGGCGAAACTCGGCCTCGCGCGGCTCGGTCCCCACCGGCTCGAGCCGCCCGGCCCGGACGCGGTGCAGCTGCCAGGCCAGTGCGAACAGGTGGCCGGCGTAGATCAGGGCGTACACCCCCACGAGCAGCGCGATTCCGAATGCGCCGGCCACCGGACGGGCGAGAATGAGCACGCCGACCACCACTGCGAGAAGCCCGCTGAACACCGCCCAGCCGACCATGCCCCTGTCGGGCGCAGCGCGTCGCAGTCGCACCGCGAGCACGAGTTCCAGCACCCCGGTCATGATGGCCCAGACGCCTACGACGACGGCGAGGACGACAACGGTCACGCTGGGCCATCCGATCGCCACGATGCCGGCGATCACGTCGAGGATGCCGAGCAGCACGCTCGACACCCGGTTCGGGACCCACGCAAGCGCCCCGGCCGCGATCATCGTCGCGCCGGCGAGGACCGCGTACACGCCGAAGGTGATCGCGATGGCGAGCAGGGTCACGGCCGGCCAGGCGATGGCTATCACGCCGAACACGAGGCTGAGGACGCCGAGGATCACCAAGCCGGCGATCACCGTCCTGCTGATCGGCGTGCGGGCAGGTCCACGAATCCCGATGACGAAGGCCACGTCTTCGATCATTGGGCTCGCCTCGATAGCGCGTCGTCGTCATCACGAGTCCAACCAGCGGCGCTCGCGCCGACCTGAGCGGGCAGGTTAGTTCATTCGCTAGATTGGATTCTTGCGGACGTGAACCCGGCCGGATCACCGTCCGCGATGCATGAAACAACTTCGCGACCGTGCCAAAACAGCTGGCGCCTCGGTTCCTACTGCTAGGAGTCAGGTGACCGGCACGCCTCAAGAAGGCAGCTCACCAACCGAGCGTCTTCTTCGCACACAGCTTTCCGCACTGCGGGGATTGTTCGTGCTGTCCAACCTCATGGTCAACGCGGGGTCGCGCGACGACGTCCTGCGATTGGCGTCGACGGCGCTGCCATCGATGGGTGACTTCCGTCTGTACGGGATCTACCTTGCCGCCACTGACAGCGACGGAGCTCTAACGCATACGCAATGGACGGGCCCCATGGCACCCATCGTGGAGCTCGACGCGCTCGCCGGTACGGATGCTGCGCTGAACATCCAAGGCCAGAACTGGGCGTGGGCCACTGCGATGCACAGCCTCGGTGGTCACCAGGGCTACTTCGTCGTCAGCGCCGAGCGGCCTCCTCCGTCGTCACAGCGGTTCCTGCTCGGTGTGCTGGCCCAGCAGATCGCCACTGCCCTGGCCACGGTGGCGCAGACGGAGCGGCTGCTCGCCGCAGACGCGGCGCGCACGCAGGCGGCTGACCGGCTGGAGGCAACGGTCGCAGAGCTACGGCGGCGGACCCGCGCGCACGAGCTCATGACGGAAGCGGCCGTGCACGGCGACAGCATCTCCGGACTCGCGACCATCGCCTACCGGCTGACCGACCTGCCTACCGCGATCTGCGACCAGTTCGGCCGGGTGCAGGCCAGCGGGGGATCCGCCGAGGTGAGGTGGGACGGGATGGCGCCGACCATCGAGGGCGCGCTGGGGCGGGCAGCCTCGGCGGGCCGGGCGGTGCGCAACGACGAACTCATCGTCAGCGCCGTCCGCCCGGGGCGCGAGGTGCTCGGCGGTGTGGTCATGTACGACCCGCAGAAGCAGGCTGCCGAGTTCGAGGTCTACATCCTCGAGCAGGCGGCGACGATGCTGACTGGCGAGTTCGCGCACCAGCGCACCCTTGCCGAGGTCGAACTGCGGCTGCGTCGAGAGCTCGTGACCGAACTGGTCGACGGCGCCGACGACAAGGACGCCGCCGCGCGCGCGGCCGCGCTGGGCTACGACCTGCGCCAGCCGCACCGCGTCGTGGCGATCAAGACGGGCACCGATGACGACGACTGGGTGGAGGTGGCGCTGCGCCGGACGACTCCGCCTGGAGAGCACCCGCCGCTGGTCGGGCGGCGGCGTGGCCTGCTGCTCGCACTGCTGCCTGCGGCGGTGGACGCCTCTGACGTGCACGACCGGCTCAAGCGCCTGCGCGGCGACGTCGTCAGCTCTGTGGGTGTCGGCGCAGAGGTCGTCGGCGCCGCCGAGATGCCGCGCTCGTACGCACAGGCACTGCGTGCACTGCACGTCCGCCAGCACTCGCCGGCACCCGACGGAGGCACCAACTTCTCCGCCCTCGGGCTGTACCAGATCCTCGAGGACCCGGCCGCCGGCAGCAACGTGAAGGCGTTCGTTCGTCGCTGGCTCGGCTCGCTGATCGACTACGACAAGGCGCGGCACGGCGACCTGGTCAACACGGTGGCGGAGTTCCTGGACTGCGGCGGCAACTACGACCAGACAGCCGCGCTGCTGATGATCCATCGCAGCACGCTGCGCTACCGGTTGCGACGGATCCGCGATATCGGGCAGTTGGATCTCGGCGACGTCGAGACGCGGCTCAACGTGCACGTGGCGACGCGGGCCTGGCGGCTGTTGGGGGTCGACTAGGTGGGGAGCGATGCGACGCTGCGTTCGTGCACGAAGCGGACGGCCATCGCGCCCTCACCGACCGCGGACGCGACCCGCTTGACCGAACCGCTGCGCACATCCCCGACGGCGAACACGCCGGGCTGATCGGTCTCGAGGAAGAAGGCGTCGTTGTGAGCGCCGTTCAAAGCCGGGCCGGTGAGGATGAACCCGTGCTTGTCCATCGCCACCGAGCCGTTGAGCCACTTCGTACACGGCTGCGCCCCGACGAAGATGAACAGTGAGTGAACCTCGATCTGGCGCATCTCGCCGGTGCGGTTGTTCTGCACGATGATCGCGTCCAGGTACTTCTCGCCGACCAGTTCGCGCGCCTCGGTGCAGGTGAGCACCTCGATCTTCGACGGGCAGGCGAGGATCTGGTCGACCAGGTAGCGCGACATGTCCCTACCGAGGTCGGGGCCGCGCACGATGAGGTAGACGCGCGGTGCGTGATTCGCGAGGAACAGCGCCGCCTGCCCGGCCGAGTTGCCGCCGCCGAGGACGGCGATCGGCCCGGGCGCGCAGGTGCGTGCCTCGACGTGGGTGGCCGCGTAATAGACGCTGGTCATCTCGAACTTCTCGAGCCCGAGTATCGGCGGTCTGCGGTAGGACGCACCGGTAGCCAGCACCACCGCGGAGGTACGGATGTCGTCGCCGCCGTTCGTCCGGATCGTGTAGTGATCGACGTCGTGATCCAGGGCGAGTGCCTCGGCCGGGACGATGACTCGTGCGCCGAACTTGGTCGCCTGCAATGCGGCGCGCTCGGCGAGTTCGGCCCCGGAGATGCCGGTCGGGAAGCCGAGGTAGTTCTCGATGCGCCATGAGCGCGCGGCCTGCCCACCCGTCGCGTTCGCGTCGATGACGACCGTCCGCAGCCCGTCGGAGGCGCCGTACACGGCGGCGGCCAGCCCGCCAGGTCCGGCGCCGACCACCGCCAGGTCGACGACCTGCCGCTTCGGTGGCACCCGGCGCAGTCCGAGGGCCTGGGCCAGCTCCAGGTTGCTCGGGTTGCGCAAGATCTGGCCGTGCCCCCACACGACGATCGGAGCTTCGTTGGAATCGACGTTCAGTTGCCGGAGCACCGAGTCGGCCCCGGCGTCGGACTCCAGGTCGATGAACCGGTGCGGGATGCGGTTGCGCGCAGCAAAGGAGCGCAACCGCAAGGTGTCCGGCGAGAAGCGGGAGCCGATGATCCGGATGCCGGCGCCCTGCTCGATCAGCAGCCCTCGACGTGCGAAGTAGGCACGCAGGATCACGTCGCCGAGCGACGGATCACGCAACACCAGTTCGCGCAGCTCGCGAGCGGGCACTTCGAGCACCTCGCCCGGCACGCGGATCACGGTGGTGACGAACTCCACCTGCCTGGTCAGCACGCTCAACTCGCCCAGGAACCGCCCGGGGCCGTGTACCCGGATGATCCGCTGATCACCGTCGATGTCGTCGAGGACGACCGCCTGCCCGGACAGCAACACGTAGAAGTGCTCGGCACGTTCGCCGGCGCGCAACAGCACCTCACGCGCGGTGGTCGCACGCCGGTGGCCGTGCTGCTCGAGCAGGCGCAGCTGCTCCTCGCTCAGCCGTGGGTACGCGCCGTCGAGGTCCGGCGTCTCTGGCAGCAGCGTCTGGTCCGGATCGGTCGGAGAGTCAGACATAGGTCCGGTCGAAGTAGCACCACCGCCACGACTCGCCGTCCTCGTAGGAACGGACGATCGGATGCCCGATCTCGAGCGCGTGTGCGCGGGCATGCCGCATGGGCGAGGAGTCACAGCATCCGACGTGACCGCAGGTGAGACACAGCCGCAGATGCACCCACTCCGAGCCGAGACGCAGGCACTCCTCGCAGCCCTCCGGCGTCCGCGGCGTGACGTTGCGGATGAACCTCAGGTGCGGGTCGAGGACGACGCCGCCCGTCATCCATCCCGGGTACGAGCGGACGGGATTGCGTCCGTACCACGGATAGGTCGAGTTCATGACCTGCTCCTGTCAGGCTCTCTAGTGGCCTCCTCCACCCACTTGCGAAGGTCGGCTACCGGCGCCGCTCCCGCCCTGCGGGCGACGACTTCGCCGTCGCGCAGGATCGCCAGCGTGGGCACGGCCTGGATCTGGAAGCGGGTCGCCAGCGCGGGCGAACGGTCGATGTCGACCTTGACGAGCTTGATCCGGTCCGCGTCCATGACCGCGAGCTTCTCCAACGCGGGGCTCACCATGCGGCACGGGCCGCACCACGTCGCCCAGAAGTCGACCAGTACATAACGCGACGACTTCTCCGCGACCTCGGCGAACGTCTGGTCATCGGCCGAGACGATCCACGGCAGCGAGCGGTGACACTGGCCGCAGCGAGGGTTGCCCTCGCCGGCGGGCGGCACGCGGTTGCGCCGCCCGCAGTGCGGGCAGGTGACGATCTCGGCGGCCAGCGTAGGTGAGTTCATACCTCCACCGCCTGCTCCGCGCCGGCGTGGTGGGTGATGCGCAGCTCGCCGTCGTGGGCATCGACCAGGATCGTCGAGCCGTCCGCCACCGCCTCGGCCAGGATCATCCGGCCGATCCGTGTTTCGAGCTCGCGCGCGATGAACCGGCGCAGCGGCCGCGCGCCGTACACCGGGTCGAACCCCTCGGCCGCGATTACGCGGCGCGCGTCCGGGGTCACCTCGAGGGACATGCGCCGCTCTGCCAAGCGGGCCCGCAGGTCGTCGAGCATGATGTCGACGATCCGTTCGATCTCCTCCAGCACCAGCGGCTTGAACAGCACGATCTCGTCGACTCGGTTGAGGAACTCCGGCCGGAAGTGTGCGCGCAGGTCACCCATGACCAGGTCGCGCGCCTCTGCCTTGATCTCACCGTGCGGCGTGACGCCGTCGAGCAGGTAGTGCGAGCCGATGTTGGACGTCATGATGATCACGGTGTTGCGCATGTCGACGGTGCGACCCTGCCCGTCAGTCAGCCGGCCGTCGTCGAGCACCTGCAGCAGCGTGTTGAAGACGTCCGGGTGCGCCTTCTCGATCTCGTCCAGCAGCACGACGGAGTAGGGGTGCCGGCGCACCGCCTCGGTCAGCTGGCCGCCCTCCTCGTAGCCGACGTAACCGGGCGGGGCACCGACCAGGCGGCTGACTGTGTGCCGCTCCTGGTACTCGCTCATGTCGATGCGGATCATGTTCTTCTCGGTGTCGAACAACGCGGCGGCCAGCGTGCGCGCGAGCTCCGTCTTACCGACACCAGTGGGGCCGAGGAAGATGAACGAGCCGATCGGGCGGTTCGGGTCCTTCAGCCCCGACCGTGCGCGGATCATCGCGTCCGCGACGAGTTGGACGGCTTCGTCCTGGCCCACGATCCGTTCGTGCAGGATCTTGTCCAGGCGCAGCACCTTCTCCCGCTCGCCCTCACGTAGCCGGCTCACCGGGATACCGGTCCACGACGCGACGACTTCGGCGATCTCGTCCTCGGTCACTGCCTCACGCAGCATCCGGCTCTTGCCCTGCTTTGAAGCGAGCTGTTCCTCCTCGGCGGCGAGGCGGCGCTCCAGCTCGGCGATCTCGCCGTAGCGCAGTTCGGCCGCGCGGTTGAGGTCG
>DATFTS010000122.1:0-5512 GCA_035261645.1 Jatrophihabitans sp.
GCCCTGTTCGAGCGTGCACAGCAGGTCATTCCGGGCGGGGTGAACTCGCCGGTGCGGGCATTCCGCGCCGTTGGCGGCACGCCACGGTTCATGGTGAGCGGCTCGGGACCGTACCTCGTCGACGCGGATGGCCGGCGCTACGTCGACCTCGTCGCCTCATGGGGCCCGATGGTCCTCGGCCACGCCCATCCGCAGGTCGTCGCGGCGGTACAGAAGGCGGCTTCGTCCGGGCTCTCGTTCGGCACGCCGACCGCCGGTGAAGTGGAGCTCGCGGAGGAACTCATTCGCCGCGTCGCCCCGGTGGAGCAGGTGCGGCTCGTCAACTCCGGTACCGAAGCAACCATGTCGGCGATCAGGCTCGCGCGTGGCGTGACCGGACGGCATCGAGTGGTGAAGTTCGCCGGGTGCTATCACGGGCACGTCGACGCGCTGCTTGCCTCTGCCGGGTCGGGGGTCGCCACCTTCGGGCTGCCGGACACGCCCGGCGTGACCGGTGCGCAGACCGCCGAGACGATCGTCCTGCCCTACAACGACCTACCGGCGGCCGAGGCGTGCTTCGCCGAGTACGGCGAGGACATCGCGTGCGTCATCACCGAGGCGGCCGCCGGCAACATGGGCGCTGTCGCGCCGGTCGACGGCTTCAACCTCGGCCTGCGGTTGCTGACCGAACGGCACGGTGCGCTGCTGATCATGGACGAGGTGATGACGGGTTTCCGTGTGTCCGCCTCGGGCTGGTACGGCATCGACCCGGTGGACGCCGACCTCTTCACCTTCGGCAAGGTGATGAGCGGTGGGCTTCCCGCCGCAGCCTTCGGCGGGCGCCGTGACGTGATGGCCGCACTGGCGCCGGCCGGGCCCGTCTACCAAGCAGGAACGTTGTCCGGCAACCCGGTAGCCGTCGCCGCCGGTCTCACCACGCTGCAACTCGCCGACGCGGAGGTCTACGCCGCCCTGGACGCAAATGCACAGACGATCGGTGCGATGGTCGATCAGGCCCTTACGAGTGCGGGCGTTGCCCATCAGGTGCAGTACGCCGGCAACTTGTTCTCGGTGTTCTTCGCCGACGCTCCGGTGACGGACTTCGCCGGCGCCCAGGCTGCTGAGACGTGGCGCTACCGCCCCTTCTTCCACGCGATGCTCGATGCGGGCGTGTACCTGCCGCCCTCGGCGTACGAAGCATGGTTCGTCAACGCGGCGATGGACGACGATGTGCTCGCGCAGATCGAGGCGGCGTTGCCGGCTGCTGCGCGCGCGGCGTCGAGCGCAGCGCGCTGAGGCGCCGCCGCGCGTTTGCCGCGGCGGCGCACCGGGTAGGTCTGCAACTGCAGGCCGAACCGACAGCGCTGCGCAATCAGCGAGTCGGTGATTAGTGATGACAGCTGCGCCTGCAGTGGGACTTCCGCACACGGAGATCGAACCGGGCGAGCACCTTTGTGCCTTGTATCAGGGTTACGAGGGACGCGACGAGGTGTTGATCCCGTATCTGCGCGAGGGCCTCGCACAAGGCCACAAATGCCTGTCCGCGATATCGCAGACCGACTCCACCGCGCTCGAGTCGGCACTCCAGAACGGAAGCGACACTGCGGCGCTGCTCGACTCGGGGCAGCTCGAGATCCACACCGCGAGAGAGCCGGTGATCGACCCGCAAGAGTTCGGCACGACAGAGGTGATCGCCTTCTGGGAATCGCACGTGGTCAACGCACTCGATGCCGGTTTCCCGTTCGTTCGGCTCAGTGCCGAGGCGCGGTGGTGGATGCCGCAACTGCCGGAGATTGACGACCTCGTCCGCCACGAGTCGGAGCTCAATCGGTATGCGGCGAAGCACGCTCAGTCGATCCTCTGTCTGTACGACCTGAGTCACTACGGCGGGCGCGTGCTGATGGACCTGTTGCTCGTGCATCCGCAGGTGGTGGTCTGCGGCGTGCCGTTCGACAACCCGAACTACCTCTCGCCGGACGAGTTTCTCGCCTACCGGGAAACTGCGGCGGCCGAGGTCGAGGCCGAGTTCGGCTATTACTGATGCGCTCGGACGTGCAGTTCGCTCGAGTTGGGTGCGTCCGTGCCTGAATGGCCGTTCGGCATCTTCCGGCCGCGGACCCGCCACCACAGGAGGCCGGCGAGCACGAGCAAGGCAAACACCGGCAGACCCACCAGCAGCCACAGATTCGCCCGGCTTTCGTGCCGCGTCGGATGCACAGCCGGTTCGGCGCTCGCCTGGCTTCTCGGCGCAGGCGAGAGCGCCGCGTCTTTGACGCCAGCGATGCGGTCCGCGTCCGCGGTCCGGATGACGGGCGTGCCGCTGACCCGTCCGAGGTAGAACGACGCCAGCGTGGTGACCCGCACGGCGAACTTCGGGATGGCCGTCACCCGCACGGTCACCCGTTCGGTGAGTTGGGTGCCCGCGGCAACGGTAACCTTCCAGCGCACGCCGGTGCGAGTGATCTTGCCGTTGCCCGAGACACGCGTGTAGCGCAGGTACTCAGGGACGGTGACCAGCAGCGTTCCGTTCTCGCCGGCGCTGCCCTGATTGGTGATTGTCGCGGCGTACGTCGCTTTGTGGTGGATGCGCGCGACGCCGTCGGTAATGGAGATGGAAAGCCGCACCGGAGATGGTGCAGCCGCCGCGGACGAGGACCATCCGGCGGCAGTTGCCACCATCACCAGCGAGCCGATCACCCCGAGCAGGCGACGACCCGTGCGGTTCATCTCAGTTCTCCGAGCTGCTCGCTCCGACGGTCAGCCGACCTGTCGACGGTTGCGGCGTCCGGCCAGCAGCAGCAGTCCACCCGCACCGAGCAGCAGGCCGGCCAGGATGAGCTCGCTGCGCCAGTCGCCGCCGGTGAATGAGGTGCCGCCACCGGAGTTGTTGCCACCGCTCGGTGCCGGGACCGGGTTGCTGGTGCACATCGGATTTGTCGAGACGCAGGCATCCACGCCGTGCGCGCCGGTGGGGGTGAGGAAGTTGTCGAGCCGGTGGTCTCCCTGCTCGTCGTAAGGCTTCACCTTCACCTGGTAGGTCACGGTGATCGTCTGCCCACCGGCGACCGACCCGGTGACCCGGAACGCGCCGCTTTGGATGGACGAGATGCTCAGCGAGCCGTTCGAAGCGTGCGGAGCCGCGCTGAGGGAGGCGTCGTCGAGCACTCCGGCGATGCGGTCGGTGTAGTCGACCGTGGCCGCGCCCGCGCCGGTGTTGCGGAACGTCAACGTGTAGGTCAGCGTGTCGCCGGCGTTCACGTTGCTGAAGTCGCTCGGATTCACGGTCTTGGTCACCGCAAGCACGCCCACGGGGTTGGCCGTGCAGTCGGGGTGCTGCGGATCGCTCGGCGCGCAGGTCGGTGACGTCGGTGGCGGGTCGGACGGCTTCTGCAAGAAGTTCGCCAAGATCCCGTCACCGTTGTCCGGGGTGTCCACCTTCAGCCGATAGGTGACTGTCACGGTCTGTCCCGCAGCCAGGGTGCCGGTGATAGCGGCCCGGTGATCCGGCCCGAACGGGGTCACGCTCAGTGCGGGATCGGAGGACGCCGGCTGGCTGGCCACGGTCGCGTCGTCCATCGCCTGGGTGAGGTCGTCGACCTCGTTCACCGCGCCGGGCGCGGTACCGATGTTCGTGAAATGCAACGTGTACGACAGCGTCTGCCCCGGCACGACCGACGTCCCACTGACCGGGTCCACCGTCTTCCACTCGGCGAGGTCGGGCATCGGGTTGGTGGTGCACAGCGGGTCACCGGCCGTGCACGTCGTGGGTGGTGTCGTGCCCTGGGCAGCCACGAAGTTGTTGGCGGCGTCGTTGCCGCGCTGCCCGTCCGGTTTGATCGTCACCGCGTACGTCACCGTGTACGTGGCGTCGACCGGAACGGTGCCGGTCACCTCGAACTGGTTGCCGGCGATCGCGCTCACGGTGAGGTCGGTGCTCGATGCGACCGGTGCGCTGGTGACTGTGGCGTCATCGAGTACGTCGGCCAAGTAGTCGATGTAGTCGACGGAGCCGGTTGCCGCGCCGATGTTGTGGAACGTCAGCGTGTAGGTGAGCACGTCGCCGGCCTGCACCGCCGTGCCGGACGCCGGGTCGACCGTCTTCGTCGGCACGATCTCCGGCACCGGGTTGTGCGTGCACGTCGGGTCATCGACGGCACAGCTGGTCGGCGGCGTTGTCCCTGTCTGGAACAGGAAGTTGTCCAGCTGGTTGTCGCCGCGCTGCCCGTCCGGCAGCACCTGCACCTTCACGGTCACGGTGTAGGTGGTCGTCGCCGGCACCGTGCCGGTGACCGTGAAGGTGTTGTTCGCGCTCAACGCGCCGATGGTCAGCGCGTTGTTCGACGCAGTCGGCCCGTCGATGATCGCCGCGTCATCGAGCACCTTCGACATGTCGTCGGTGTAGTTGATGTCGCCCGCGCCCTGCCCGCTGTTCGCGAACGTCAGGGTGTAGGTGAGCACCTGCCCGGCAACGACCGTCGAACCGTCGGACGGGTCGACCGACTTGCTGGGCGTGATCAACGCCGCGGGCACCGAGACCGTGGTGCAGTGTGCGTCCTGCCCCTGCGCAGGCACGCACGCGGTGTTCTTCATGATCGTGTTACCTGCGCCGGTGTAGGTGACCGAGTAGGTGATCATCACCGATTCACCGGCGGCCAGTGCGCCGGACCAGGCGAGTTGCGACCCGGTCAGCACGGGCGGGTTAGGCATCGTCGCCGTGGCGTCAGCGTTGTAGGTGGCGTCGTCGAGGACGTCGGACAGGTCGTCGGTCATCGACGCGGGGTTCTGCGCCGTGTAGTCGGTGCCCCCGTCGTTGGTGACCACCACCGTGTAGGTGACGGTGTCGCCCGGAGCCGGCCGCGCTGTCGTCGACGCAGTCTTCGTGATCGACAGGTGCGGCACCGGATGCAGGACGCAGGTCGGATCCGTCACGCATGTGTCCGGGGACGGCGGCGGCGTGCCCGGCGGCGCGACGTAGTTCAGCAGCTCGTGGTTGCCCTGCTGCGCGTACGGCGACACGGTCACCGTGTATGTCACTGTGTACGTCGACCCGGCCGGGATGGTGCCGGTGATTGGCAGCTGGTTGTTGCTGATCGCGCCCACCGTCACGTTGTTGCTGGACGCCGTCGGCGCGGTGGTGATGGTGGCGTCGTCCAGCACATCGGACAGGTAGTCGACGTAGTTCAGGTCGCCGGTCGCCTGGCCGGTGTTCTGGAAGGTCAACGTGTACGTGATCGCGTCACCGGAGGCCACGCTAGCGCCGTCGACCGGGCTCGACGTCTTCGTTACTGCCAAATCAGGGATCTTGTGTTCGGTGCACAGCGGGTCACCGGCAACGCAACTGGCCGGCGGCGTCGTCCCCGTCGGGAACACGAAGTTCACCATGTCGTCGTCGCCACGGTTCCCGTCCGGCCCCACCGTCACCTGGTAGGTCACTGTGTACGTGGTGTTGGCTGGCACGCCGCCCGTCACGGTGAACGTGCCCCCACTGATCGCGCTGACGGTCAGGTTCTGGTTCGAGGCTGACGGCGCGCTC
>DATFTS010000123.1:0-3533 GCA_035261645.1 Jatrophihabitans sp.
CCACCCGCTGGCGCCGTACCCGCGGCGGACACGAAGAAGGCAAGCGCGATAAGTCGGTCGCCGTGCACCTGCAGGCGATCGGACATCATCGCCGTGCTGTAGCTGCGTTCGAGACGGAGTACCTCCAACAAGGTCGCCCGATCAGTGCGGATGACGCAGTCGGCGGCCGCAGCATGAGCGTCCAGGGTCGCGCGGCCGTCTTCCAACAGGAGTCGGTACCCCGCTTCCGCGCCGAGGTCGAAACCGATCGACAACCTCCGCCCGACGGACACCATGGGATCGATGCGCCGGCTGATGGTGCTGATCAGCTCGGCCACCTCGTCGTCAGGCACTCCGGCACGCACGACTTCGTCGGACATGTCGACACCGACGTCGGTTGCGCCCCAACGGCCGGGTACGCGAAACAGGTGCAGCATCCGCAGCTCCGGCGGCAGACGCGGACTGGATCGCAGAATCGCCCCGTCGGGGGTGAGCCCGAGCAACGCCCGGACAAGCATGAGCGGCGCTCCGGACGCCCACGCTTGCGGCGAGCAGGCCGTGGGATATTCGGCAGGGTAGGCGGCCTCCTCTCGGCTGAATCCGGCAAAGGCCTCCGGCAACCGGTTGCCGAGCATGTCTGCCGCCTGCAACAAGCTCATCGCGATCGTCCCTGCCTCGTCGCGGAAGCCGTACCGCAGCAGCCCCAACACCGCGATCGCCGTGTCATGCGGCCACACCGTGCCCAAGTGGTAACCGATCGGGTTGTAGCCGGTCTGTCCAGTGGCCAAGGTCCGGATACCCCAGCCGGTGTACAACCGTTCTCCCATGAGATGCGCCGCAACCAGTGGCGCACGATCGTCGGGCACGATCCCGCTCCAGAGCAGATGACCGATGTTCGAAGTCAACGTGTCGACGCGACGTTTCTCCCCGTCCAGCGCGACGGCGTAGTAGCCACCGGATGCTCCGTCATCGACCCAGAAGTCCCGGTTGAACCGCTCCTTCAGTTCGGCGGCCTGCGCCTCCAGCCGGTCGGCCAGTTCGCGGTCATCCCACACTTCGCGCGCGAGCCGGGCACAGCGCAGCTTCGCGTCGTACGCGTAACCCTGCAGTTCGCAAGTCGCGCGCGGGAACGAGGCGAGTGTCCCGTCAGCCCACTGGATGGAATCCCAGGAGTCCTTCCAGCACTGGTTCTCGAGGCCGGTCTCGGTGTTGCGGCGCTCATACTCGATGTATCCGTCGCCGTCGCGGTCGCCGAACTCGTCTATCCAACGCAGGGCCGCGCGGGCCTCCGGTTCGAGCCTGTGCACGAGGTCGGCGCGGCCGGTCCACCGCTCGTATTCATCGAGGAGCACGAGCCAGAGCGGGGTACTGTCCGCCGCGCCGTAGTACGGGGAGTGCGGGCGCTCCTCGAATGCGGTCAACTCGCCGAAGCGCAACTCGTGCAAGATCTTGCCCGGTTCCGCGTCGCGGAAGTCGTCCGGTCGCTGCGCTTGTAGCGCGCCGAGCGTGAGCAGGGCGCTTCGCGCGAGCTCTGGCATGAACGGCAATGCCTGAAAGCTTGTGATCAAGCTGTCGCGTCCGAAGGCGGCCATGAACCACGGCAATCCCGCGGCAGGCAGGTAGTGACCGGGCCGCGCCTTCAGATCGAAACGCAATGCGGTCAGATCCCGGATGCTTTGGGAGTAGATCCGCTCCAACGGCGCCCAGTCGCAGGCGAGTACCGGCGGGCTATCGCTTTCGAGCCTCAAGCCCGTCGGTGCACCTGCATCGAGATCCGCGACCCCTGCTGGGAAGTCGGTGACCTCATCGAGGTGCTCCACGGCGAAAACGGCCACATCAGTGGTCCACGACTGCTGCGGTTCGAGGGTGATGTCGAAGTACAGTCCGGCGTCGGCATAGCGCGCGCCGGTTGCGCGGATCCACGTCTCGCGCCGATAGGACCCGCGTTGATACCCCAGCACCAGCCGGTCCTCGTCGACTCGGCGGTAGACGTCGCCCGCCTTTTTGGTGATGGCGTCCTTCACCTCGAACAGGTCGGCGAAATCCGCGTCGGTTAGGAGCGCCATCTGCATCGTTGTGGCGACGGAGTCGTGGTTCGTCACAGCGATCATCTCGTGAAAGCCGTCAGCCACTCGGCGGCGCCGGATGACTGCAACTTTGGCGTTGATGTACGCCGACGCCACTCCGGGAGCAAGGAAGAACTGGGCGGCGTAGTAACGCGTGGTGTCGACCGACAGCGAGGCCAAGCGCTGATCGTCTAGGGTGAGCACCCACCGCGACAGATATCTGGTGTCGTCGCGGAACAGTCCGTGCGGCTCGGCAGGTGACCCGTCGATGTCACCGCAGTCGTTACTGACGACGAATGTGCTGCCGTCCAAGATGTCGACAGTGCGTGCCATGGCAACACCGTTCGCGGCGCCGGTGGCGAGGTCGTCACCCCGTGCGGATGACTGGCTCGTCAAGCGGGTAGACGAGGCACGACATGGCCGCCACCCGCCGCCAGCACGTCAGCCGCAGCGGCGGTCAGTATCGCGGACTAAGCACGTCGTTCGTGATGTTGACGAAGAATTCGGGGCTCCAGTTGGTGCGCCGCCAGGGACTCGAACCCCGAACCCGCTGATTAAGAGTCAGCTGCTCTGCCAGTTGAGCTAGCGGCGCCGTTTCGTGCAACCGGCCCACCGAAGCGGGCCGCGGACCAAGATTAGCACGCGCTCCGAGCGGTCGATTGAACCCAGCACCCGGCCTGCGAGCGTCCTGAGAGGTCGCCGTGAGGACGGTGAACCCTATCCAGCCGCCTGCAGGTAACCCACTTATCCTCGCGTGGTGAGCGACGTCGTTGCCGCGGAGCCCGTGGCGCCGCAGCGCGCTGCGCAGCGTCGTCGAGCGCGAAATCCGTGGCGGCGCAAGGTGCGCAGTTGGATCGACAGCACCGAGTGGTTCTTGGCTGCGATCGCGCTGCTCTTCCTGGTGGCTTACGCCTGGCCGATCTTGCAACCGCACCTTCCGATCGCGTGGCGGCGTACGTGCAACTTCGTCCAGCTCGCCGCGTGGGTGGTCTTCATCGTCGACTACGTCGCCCGAGTTTGGTCGGCACCGAACAGACGGCGCTACTTCAGCAGGCACCTGCTCGACCTGCTCATCGTCGCGCTGCCGGCGCTGCGACCGCTGCGCCTGCTCCGGCTCGTCGTCCTGTTCCGTGTCATCAACCGCAAGGCCGCTGCCGCTCTGCGCGGCCGAGTCCCGCTTTACGTCTCGGTGTCAGCCGCGACACTCGTCGTGTGCGCCGCGCTGGCGGTGCTCGACGCCGAACGGCACGCCGCCGGCTCGAACATCAAGACGTTCGGGGACGCAGTCTGGTGGGCGGTGGTCACGGTGACCACCGTTGGATACGGCGATCACTTCCCGGTCACGCTGCAGGGTCGGTTCGTCGCGGTCGGTCTCATGATCGGCGGCGTAGCGCTGATCGGCGTGGTCACGGCGTCGTTCGCAGCGTGGTTCATCGACCGGGTCCGGGACGAGGAGGCGGAGGAGGAGGCTGCCACCCGCCGCGACCT
>DATFTS010000124.1:0-3904 GCA_035261645.1 Jatrophihabitans sp.
CGACGTCACGTCCTCACCCTCAGCGATGGCGGGGGCAGCCGACTTCCACATGACACACGGGACGACCAGCCTGCTGGTGTCGCTTATGGCGGCGCCGGTCGACCGGCTGTGTGAGCAGTTGGAGTGGGCCGGACGGCTGACGCGCGAGGGACGCGTGCTCGGCGCGCATCTCGAGGGGCCGTTCCTCGCGTCGGCCCGGTGCGGCGCGCAGAACCCGGCGCACCTCATCGACCCGGATCCGCTCGTCCTCGCCAAGTTGCTCGACGCCGCCAACGGCAATCTGCGGCAGATGACGGTCGCTCCGGAGTTGCCCGGCGCGATCGACCTAATCCGTGACCTGGTCGCGGCCGGGGTCATTCCCGCTGTCGGGCACACCGCCGCCACGTACGACGAGGCCAGCGCCGGCTTCGCCGCGGGGGCCGTCCTCGCGACGCACCTGTTCAACGGCATGGGGCCGGTGTCGCACCGCGAGCCCGGCGCCGCGGTCGCCGCACTCGACGCGGGGGCGGCCGTGGAGATGATCAACGACGGCGTGCACGTGCACGACGCGATCACCCGGTTGGTCGCGCGCAACCAGCCGGATCGGTTCGTCCTCATCACTGACGCCGTCAGCGCAGCGGGCGCCGGTGACGGCCGCTACACGCTCGGCGATCGCGACATCGTGGTGCAGGACGGTGCGGTGCGTCTCGCCGGGACGCACCGGTTGGCCGGCAGCACCTTGACGATGGACGTCGCGGTACGACGGTTCATTTGCGACGTCGGCATGCCGGTGGAGGCTGCCGCTGCGGCGGCGGCAACCACGCCGGCACGACTGTTGGGCGTCGATGACCGTTACGGGTCCATCGCACCCGGACTTTCCGCTGATCTCGTGCATATGGACGACGAATTCGCCGTCTCCGGCGTGATGTCGCGCGGTTCCTGGGTCACCGCCTGATCCACTCACTTGACGCGGGACCGGCAAAGGACGCACGCTTCCGCTCAATGCTTGTGGCGCTCGGGGGAGGGACCATGTCAGTCTCGCTGCGAAACACCGTCCGGTTCGGCACGGTGCTCGCCTGTGTACTGGCCTGCATCGTCGGCTTCACGACCTCGGCCGGAGCGCGGCCGCCGACGTTCAGCAACGCCGGACCCAAGTCCGGCATCGTTCCGCCGAAGGCGAGCGGGCATGCCAAGGGCGGATCGCCCAATCTGAGCTTCCACGGCGGGCCGGTGATGACGTCCGGCGCAGCGGTCACTGCCATCTTCTGGGGCACGAGCTGGACGAACCCGTCATTCGTCAGCGACAAGTTCACCGGCATCGATTCGTTCTACGACGGCATCGCGGGCACGTCGTACGCCGGCACGAACACCGAGTACACGGACACGACCGGCGGCCACGTGAGCACGGCGGTGTCGTACAGCGGGCACCTCGTCGACACCTCCGCGGCGCCGTCCCGGGCACCGCAAACGTCGGCCATCCTCGCCGAGGTGGCCCGGATGATCCCCAACCCGGTGAGCAACGGCTACTACCCGGTGTATGTCGACACGCCTCGGCGCAACGCCGGCTACTGCGCGTGGCACTCCACCGGCGTCGCGAACGGCGTTACCGTCCAGTTCGGCTTCTTCTTCAACCTGAACGGCGACCCCGGCTGCGACCCGCAGGACACCTCTGGCCTGCACAGCCAAGGAACCGCCGCGCTGGGCAACGTCAGTGGCCATGAGCTCAGCGAGACAGTGACCGACCAGCACTTGAACGCGTGGTACGACTCCTCTGGCTCGGAGAACGCGGACAAGTGCGCGTGGACGTTCGGCTCGCAGCTGCTGAAGCTCGGCAAGACGTCGTGGAAGATCCAGGGCAACTGGAGCAACGCCGCCTACAACGCCAATCACGGTTACGTCTTCGGCGGCAGCGTGGTCCGAGGCTGCATCGACGGCACGAACTAACCCGTCGGATCGGTCGATTCGGGCGGGAAAGTACTCTGCTCGTATGGCGTTGAGTGCTGCGCGAAAGGCCGAGCTGACCGAGAAGATCGAGGCCCGCGAGCGCCTCACCAGGCAGGACGGTGAGGATCTCTACGCCACTGACGACCTCGCGTGGCTGGGCGGTCTCGCGCACGGCGTGCGGACGGAGAAGAACGGCGACACCGTCTACTTCAACGTCAACCGCCACCTCAACCTGACCAACGTCTGCACCGCGACGTGCGCCTACTGCAGCTTCCAGCGCAAGCCCGGCCAGAAGGACGCGTACACGATGCGCGTCGAGGAGGCGGTCGAGAAGGCCGTCGCGATGAGCGGTGACGGGCTCACCGAACTGCACATCGTCAACGGCCTGCACCCGACGCTGCCGTGGAAGTACTACCCGCGCGTGTTGCGCGAGCTGAAGGCCGCGCTGCCGGACGTCGCGCTGAAGTGCTTCACCGCCACCGAGATCCACTTCTTTGAGACGATCTCGGGCCTCAGCGCGGAAGAGGTTCTGGACGAGCTCATCGAGGCCGGTCTGGAGTCGCTGACGGGTGGCGGTGCGGAGATCTTCGACTGGGAGGTCCGCAAGCAGATCGTCGACCACGACACCCATTGGGAGGACTGGTCGCGCATCCATCGGCTCGCGCACAAGAAGGGTCTGCGCACGCCGGCGACGATGCTCTACGGCCACATCGAGGAGCACCGGCACCGCGTCGACCACGTGCTGCGACTGCGAGAGTTGCAGGACGAGACCGGCGGCTTTCAGGTGTTCATCCCGCTGCGCTTCCACAACGACAACAACCGGCTCTCGCACCTGCCGATGGCACAACCGGCGGACGTGCTCAAGACCTTCGCGGTCAGCCGGCTGATGCTCGACAACTTCCCGCACGTCAAGGTGTTCTGGGTGATGCACGGGCTGTCGACGTCGCAGCTCGCGCTCAACTACGGCGCCGACGACATGGACGGCTCGGTCGTCGAGTACAAGATCACACACGATGCGGACGGCTTCGGGACACCGGACAAACTCACCCGCGACGACTTGTTGACCTTGATCCGCGACGCCGGATTCCGTCCCGTTGAGCGCAACACCCGCTACGAGGTGGTTCGCGAATACGACGGACCGATTCCGCTGGCGCAGCGTCGGGCCGAGCCGCAGGAGATCTGGGCCTAATAACCCGTTATTTGCCGGGCGTTTTCGCCCGCAATTCGGCAGCAAAAGACTTGCCGTATTCGGCTGAACGGCCGAATTCTGGCCCGAAAAGGAATCTGCACGGAGGGCCGGACGCCTTGCTGCCTGTGGGACCTTTGTCCTCGGTTTCAAGGCCGCGTTACGCACCGTGATCAGGGCCTCGGGCAACATCCCCGCATACTCGGGAAAGTCGGAAATATCGGTCGTCACACACTGCGTCCGGCCGTTTGACGGCGCTGGAAATGCCATTCAGGATTCTCCCCGCTAACCCCGAAACGGGGGCGCTGAGTGCAGCGGGGTTAGGCCTATCAGCGGCCCCCTGCCATCTATCTGTGGGGGATAAGTCATGTTCAAGATCACCAAAAAGAAGGCCCTGGTCGCGGGGGTTGCGGCCGTCGTGATCGCGGGTGGCGCAGGCGCCGCTCTTGCTTTCTGGACCACCAGCGGTTCTGGTGACGGGTCCGGCAGCACGGGCACTACGAGTCAGTGGAACGTCGTATTCCAGTCGACCGATGGTGCGTTGTCGCTCTCACCTGGTGGGCCAGCGCAGACGGTCCACTTCACGATCACCAACCCTGACCCGGGCCACGCCGCGCTCAACAGGGTCGCACTGACCGTGGCGAACCCGACCACCGCGTTCAGCGCTCGGGCGGACGTGAACCAGCCGGCGTGCACGGCTTCCGACTTCACGATCAGCAACATCTCGTTGTCTGACACGAGCAGCGTCGTCAAGAGCGACCCGAGCGCGACTGTGACCGGTTCGCCGTTGTACGA
>DATFTS010000125.1:0-1593 GCA_035261645.1 Jatrophihabitans sp.
CCGTGTGACCGCCGCCGGGCACTACGACAAGCTGCTCGTCGCGCCGGACGGCAACACGCTGTACGCGCTGCGCGACTCGGTCGACCATCCACCGCAGCCGGTGCGCCTGGACGCCAACGCCTCGGACGGCGAGCACGTTGCCCTACGCGCGCCGGGCGGCACCGAGGTGCCGGGCATGCTCGAACGGGTCGACACCACCGCAGCAGACGGCACCACCATCGAGGCGTGGCTGGCGCTGCCGCGCGGTGCCTCGGCCGGCTCGCCGGCGCCGCTGCTGTTGTGGGTGCACGGCGGCCCACTGGGTTCATGGAACTCGTGGAGTTGGCGGTGGAATCCCTGGCTGATGGCGGCCAAGGGGTACGCCGTGCTGCTGCCCGACCCCGCGCTGTCGACCGGCTACGGCGCGAAGATGATCGCCCGCGGATGGGGCCAGTGGGGCGGCGCACCGTTCACCGACCTGATGTCGATCACGGACGCGGTCGCGGCCCGTCCGGACATCGACGAGACCCGCACCGCTGCGATGGGCGGCTCGTACGGCGGCTACATGGCGAACTGGATCGCCGGGCACACCGACCGGTTCCGGTGCATCGTGACGCACGCCAGCCTGTGGGCGCTCGATCAGTTCTCCGGCACAACCGACGTCCCCGGCTACTGGCTGAAGGAGTTCGGGCCGCTCGTCGAGAGGCCCGAGCGTTACGCCGAGTGGTCACCGCATCGCGCACTCACCGCGATCACGACCCCGATGCTCGTCATCCACGGCGACAAGGACTACCGGGTGCCGATCGGCGAGGCGCTGCGCCTCTGGTGGGATCTGCAGGGCCAGGGCGTGGAGTCGTCCTATCTCTACTACCCGGACGAGGGTCACTGGATCTTGAAGCCGGGCAATGCCCGGGTGTGGTACGAGACCGTGTGGTCGTGGCTCGCCCAGCACGTCCACGGCGCGGAGTGGCAGCAGCCCGAACTGCTCTGAGCGCGTCGGGCAGCTACGCTCCTGCGCCAGGAGGCGAGCTGATGACGAATCCGAGCGCGACGGGCACGATCGCGGTTGCCGCGGCACCTGAGGTCGTCTACGCCCTGATCACCGACCTCGACACCCTGACCCGCCTCGCCGAGGAGACAGTGCGCATGCGGTGGCAGAAGGGCTCGTCCGCTGCGCCGGGCGCCGTCTTCAAAGGCGCGAACCGCAACGGGTGGCGGCGCTGGACGACTAAGTGCACGATCACCGACGCCGACCCCGGCCGACGGTTCGCGTTCAACGTGTCGCACACCGGCGTGCCGATCTCGCGCTGGCAGTACGACATCGCGCCCGCCGATGGCGGCTGCACGGTGACGGAGAGCACCTGGGACCGGCGGCCGGGCTGGTTCCGGACGCCGGCCGGAGTGGTGACCGGCACCCCGAACCGCGCCGGCGCGAACGACGAGCACATCAGGGCCACGCTCCGGCGGTTGAAGGAGCGCGCCGAACAGGGCGAATCCGCAGCGATTTGAGATCATCGTCCTCGTGGCCGCGCTCGTCCGGATCGAGGCGTTGCCCGGCGACGGGCGCTACGCCGTCACGTTCGAGCGCTCGGACGGCAGCGAGCAGACCGCGGT
>DATFTS010000126.1:0-2466 GCA_035261645.1 Jatrophihabitans sp.
GACATCATGAACACCGCCGACCAGGACGTGTTCACCGGCTTGAACCACACCGGCGACACGTACGCGCCGGAGCGGGTGGGCGCGGGCCGCATCGATGCGCAGGCAGCGGCAGCGAACGACGTGCTGGCCTACAACGCCGACGACCACGGCGCGGTCAGCGTCTCCTTCGGTCCGATCGAGGCGACCGGTTCGGCAACGATCACACGGAGCAAGACGATCACCGTCGACAACACCGGCGAATCCACCGCGACCTACGACGTGTCCTATGACCCGCGCACAAACATCCCCGGCGCTACCTACCAGGTCTCGCCGAGCACCGTCTCGGTCGATGGCGGCCAGAAGGCGACGCTTACCGTCACGCTGACCATCGACCCGACCCAACTCACCAAGACGATCGACCCGACGGTGTCTCGGTTGCAGGGCGCGCACCCCCGCGTCTACCAAGCGGACGCCAGCGGACTGGTGCTGCTCGCCAGCACGAGCGGCGGCACGGATCTGCGAGTGCCGGTGTACTCCGCGCCGCGGCCGGCTTCGACGATGACCCAGCCGACGTCGCTCACCATGCCGCACGGCGCGACGGCGTCGGCAAACCTCACGTTGTCCGGCAGTTCGTTCGACCAGGGCAGCGGGCGAGAGAAGACTCAGGCGCTCGTCGCCGGCTTCGAGCTGACCGCGAAGAGCGGTGCGCTGCCCAACTGCGGCATGACCCGGGTCACCGGCTGCATTGCGTTCCCGGACGAGAAGGCTGCCGACATCAGGTACGTCGGCGTCACCTCCGACAACTACCAACTGGCACAGGCAGGCGTCGACGCGACCAAGGATGGCTCCACGTACTTCGCGATCACGACGCAGGGTCCATGGCGGACGCCCTCGAGCAGTCAGGAGTTCGACGTCTTCATCGACACGAATGGCGACGGCAACCCGGACTACGACCTGTTCACCTCGCGGCTCAGCACCAGCACGGACACCGACGTGCTCGTCAGCCAGCTGCTGAACTTGAACACCGGCGTGCTCATGACCGAAGCACCACTCAACGCCGCTCTGGGCAATACCGACACCGCGCTGCTGAACAGCGACACGCTGGTTATGCAGGTGCACAACGCCCACCTGAAGTTGCCCTCGCCCAATGCCCGCTTCCACTACGCGGTGGCGTCGTTCTCGCCGTACCAGGGCGATGCGTTCGATCTGGCGGGCGTCGACAGCCGCGGCAACCTGGCGCTGAGCTTCGCGCCCGCACGTCCGGGACTGGCGGTGTTCGGGTCCGTGACCGCACAGACCAGTCCGCTGCTCTTCCACGACACGCCCGGCGCCGATCTCGCCGTCCGCCGCATCGCCGGCTCGTATTCGGCGGACAAGGCGCAAGGGGCGTTGATGGTCCACTTCCACAACGTCGAACGCAACAAGGCGCAGGTGGTGACCATGCCGACACAGTCCTCGTCCACCTCGTTGCGGCTGTCGCCGAACCCGGACACGGTGGGCCAGCAGATGTCTGCCACGGTGACGGTCTCGGGTGCATCCGGTCCGACGAGCGGAGGCACGGTGACGCTCAAGTACGCCAGCGGTGCGACCGTCGGGCACGCCACCCTCGTCAACGGCAAGGCGACGATCAGGTTCAGGCCGACGAGCGTCGGCACGTTCAAGTACGTCGCGAGCTACGGCGGGGACGCGGTGTATTCGCCGAGCAGTTCCGGGCTGGCCAGTGAGGCGGTGTGGAAGATCTCCCCGCGCGTCGGATCGCATTACTCCGCACGGACGGTGCGGGTGCACCACACCCTGTTGGTGGGGATCACGGTGCCAAAGGTGAACGGCATTGCGCCGTCCGGTCGGGTCTTTCTGATGCAGCTGCGCCCGAATCGCCCGGCGCTGCCGGTCGCGCAGGCGATGCTGTCCGGCGGCCGTGCGACGCTGCACTTCGCACCACCGCATCTAGGGCAGATCAGGTTCCGCGCGTACTACGGCGGCGACAGCCACTACCGCGGCGGCAGTGGTGTGATCGTGACGATCACGATCACCAGTTGAGCGAGTAGTCGCACGCACGACGACACCGCCGGAGCAGACCCACCCGGCGGCGTCGTCGCATGCCCGGACCATGTTCAGATCTACTGAGCAGGTGGTCAGTGCCTGGATCAGTCGGCTGGGGGTGAGCGGGTGAGGCCCGGGTGGGCAGAGCTCGTCATGCGAGCCTCCGTGCTCGCCGCCGATCGAGGACGCGCGCTGCTCGGCATCACCGGCGCACCCGGTTCGGGCAAGTCGTCGCTGGCGGCCCGGCTCGCGAACGAGATACCAGGCAGCGTCCTCGTCCCCATGGATGGTTTTCACCTGACCACGGCGCAGCTGTCGGCCCGCGGCTGGGTAGCACAGCGGGGCACGCCCCGCACCTTCGACGCGCAGCGTTACGTTGCGCTGCTACGCGCGCTGCGCAGCGGTCAGGCTGAACGCGCACCGGATTTCGACCGGTCGCGGGAG
>DATFTS010000127.1:0-8674 GCA_035261645.1 Jatrophihabitans sp.
CGGTAGATCTCGCCCGCGAACGGGCCGAACCGGTGCTTGTACGGCATGTTCTTCGCGGTAAGGGCCATCGTCAGGTTCGTCCGGCCGTGGTAGGCGTGGTCGAAGGCGACGATCGCCTGCCGGCCGGTGCCGTACCGCGCAATCTTCACCGCGTTCTCGATCGCCTCGGCGCCGGAGTTGAACAACGCTGAGCGCTTCTCGTGATCGCCGGGGGTGAGCTCGTTCAACTGTTCGGCAACGGCGACGTACTCCTCGTACGGCGTCACCATGAAGCAGGTGTGCGTGAAGTCGGCCACCTGCTGCTGCACGGCAGCGACGACCCTCGGCGCCGCGTTGCCGACCGACGTCACTGCGATGCCCGAGCCGAAGTCGATCAGCTGGTTGCCGTCGACGTCGACGACGATGCCCCCGCCGGCCCGCTCGACGTAAACCGGCAGGGTGGTGCCGACTCCGGCTGCCACCGCCGCCGTCTTGCGCGCGTGCATCTGCGTCGACAAAGGCCCCGGGATGGCGGTCTTCACCAGCCGCTGCTGCGTTACGTCCATGGTCTTCTCCATTTCAGAATCGGCTGCTTGCCACGTCGTCGGTGAGGCGCTGCGCGAGCCAGACCGGCAGCACCGCGACCACGATCAGCACAGCGGCGACAACGTTGACCACAGGCGCCTGGTTGGGCCGGAACAGGTTGTTGAAGATCCACAGCGGCAACGTCTGGACGTCCGCCGGCGCAGTGAAGTTCGTGACGACGATCTCGTCGAAGCTCAGCCCGAACGCGAGCAGCGCCGCGGCGACGAGCGCCCCGCGCAGGTTCGGGAAAGTCACGAAGCGGAAGGTCTGCCAGCCGGTGGCGCCCAGATCCGCAGAGGCGTCCTCGAGCGACGTGCCGGTGCGCCGCAGCCGGGCTTGCACGTTGTTGAAGACGATGACGACGCAGAAGGTCGCGTGACCGATGATGATCGTCCAGATGCTCAGGCTGATGTGCAGGAACAACGTGAACGCGTTCTGCAGCGCGATGCCGGTGACGATGCCCGGCAACGCGATGGGCAGGATCACCAGGAAGCTCACCGTCGAGCGACCGAAGAAGCGGTAGCGCTGCACGGCGAAGGCTGCCATCGTGCCGAGCACCAGCGCGACCGCGGTTGCTCCGAGGCCGGCCTTGACCGAGTTCCACAGGCCGTCGATCGCGCCGTGGCTGTTCGCGGCGTCGTGCCACCACTTGAAGGTGTACCCGGTAGGCGGGAACGCGAAGGTCTGCGACTTGTTGAACGCGTTGAGAATGACGATCGCCAATGGGACGTAGAGGAAGGCCAGACCGACGACCATCAACAGCCGCAGGGCCACGCGCGCGCGGGCGGAGAGAAACATCGTCAGACGTTCTCCAGCGCGCCCGTTCGGCGCATACCGACGAGGTAAAGGACGATCGCGAGCAGCGGGATGATCGAGATCGCCGCGGCCAGCGGCTGGTTCAGCGTCACCTGGTCGGAGATCACGTTCGCGATCAGCTGTGTCTTGCCGCCGACGATGCCGACCGCGATGTAGTCGCCCAGCGTGAGCGAGAACGTGAAGATCGAGCCCGCGGCGATCGCGGGAAACACCAGCGGCACGATCACCGATCGCACCGTGCGCCAGCCGCCTGCGCCCAGGTCGGCACTGGCTTCGAGCAGCGTCCGTGGCATCCGTTCGAACCCGGCATACACCGGCAGCACCATGAATGGCAGCCACATGTACGCGAGCGTGGCGATGATGGCGGTCTGACCATACCCGGGGGTATGGCCGCTACTTGCCCAGCTCAGTGGTCCGCTCGGCGCGAGCAGCGTGCGCCACGCGTACGCCTTGACGAGGTAGCTGGCCCACAGCGGGGTGAGCACAGCTACAACAAGGAAGCGGCGTAGCCGGGGGCCGGCCACCATGCTCATGTAGAACGCCATCGGAAAGGCGATGACCGCGTCGATGACCGTCACTGCCAAGGCGACGACGATGGTGCGGAACGCGACCGTGCGATACAACGGTTGGCTGATGACCTCGTGCAGATTCGCCGTGGTGTAGCTGTGGATGACGTTCGACGTGAACGAGTCCACCGTCCAAAGGGACGAAACCAGCAACGCGGCGATCGCGCCGAGGTAGGCGATGATCAGCCAGGCCATCGGCGGCACCAGCAGCAGCGCCAACCGGGTGCGGCGCTTGGCGGCGAAGAACGCCGAAGCGGCGCCGCGCCTGCCGAACTCGACGCCGGCAGGCGCGGCCGCCGCTACCCCTTGACCTCTTGCCACTTCGTGGTCCACGTGGAGTAGTCCGTGCAGTCGTTACCCTTGCCGTCGACGCACTGGGTCTGCGGCGTGGTCCAGTAGTGGATCTTCGCGGCGTACTGCGCGTCCATCGCGTGGTAGCCGTCGCAGAACTTCGGGTCACTCGTGTGCTGGCAGGCCAACGTCTGCGCCGGTGCCTCGCCGAACCACTCCGCAACCTGCGCGTTGGCCGTCGGCGAGATGATCCAGTTCATCCACTTGTACATGCAGTTCGGGTGCTTGGCCTTGGACGAGATCATCCAGGTGTCCGACCAACCGGTGGCACCTTCCTTCGGCAAAACCGTCTCAACGGTGGTCTTCTTGTCACTATTGATCAAGTTCGCGATGACCTGCCAGGTCGTCCCCACCTCCGATGTGCCGGACTCGAATGCCTGCACCGCCTTGGTGTACGACGACCAGTACTCACCGATGTTGCTGTGCTGCTCCTTGAGCAATGACACCGCGGCGTCCAACTGCTTGCTCGTCAACGAGTACGGGTCCTTGATCCCGAGGTCGGGCTTCGTCGCCATCAGGTAGAGCGCCGCGTCGGCGATGTAGATCGGCGAGTCGTACGCGGTGACCTTGCCCTTGTACTGGCTGGACTTGTCGAACACCGCGGACCACGAGTCGAGGTTGCCCGGCACCCGCTGCTTATCCCACATCAGCAGGTTGGCGCCCCAGCCATGCGGGATGCCGTACATCTGGCCGTTGACAGAGTTCCAGTTGCCGTTCTTGAGGAAGGAGGAAACCGTCTTGTAGTTCGGCACGAGGTTGGTGTTCACCGGTGCGACATCCCCGCCGTAGATGAGGCGGAGGGTTGCGTCGCCGGAGGCGGAGACGCCGTCGTACTGGCCGGTCTTCATCAGCGACACCATCTGGTCCGACGTGTCACCGATCTTGGCGTTCACCTTGCAACCCGTCTGCTGCTCGAACGGCGTCACCCAGTTCACCTTGGGGTCGTCCGAGCCGTCCTCGGCGTAGCCCGCCCACACCACGATGTTGAGCTGGCCCTCACCGTTGCCCACCGACTTCGCCATGGGAATGTTGGGCGCCTTGTGGGCGCCCGTGCTGCCGCTGCTGCTGCTTGCGCACCCAGCGAGCAACAGACCGGCGGCAAGTACGGCGGCCGGCATTCGCAGGATCTGCATCCAGCGTCTCATCGGTTCTCCTTCTCCAGCGCAGAGTCGACCCGGCGCGAGGCAGCCTCTGCCCACGTCAAGGTCACGGGTTGGCCACGCGTCAAGCTGCCGCCGCCCGGCTCGACGTTGAGCATGACCGCAGCCACATGGACGTCCGCTCCGACGTCGGCCACGATCCGGGTGACGACACCGGCGTAGACGATCTCGTCCACCACGCCGTCAAGACGCAGCTCGCCCGGAGCCGGGTCGGGGGCGGCTTTGCGGTGGTACACCCGGATCTTCTCCGGCCGCACCGACACCGGCTCGTCCGATCCGAACAACTTGCGAGCGACCTCGCCGGTCAAAACGTTGGACGTGCCTACGAACTCGGCAACGAAGCGGGTGGCCGGATGCTCGTACACGTCGGCGGCCGGGCCGATCTGCTCGATCCGCCCTTCGCGCATCACCGCGAGGCGGTCGCAGAGGGTCAACGCCTCGTCCTGATCGTGGGTCACGAAGACGAAGGTGATGCCCACCTCGCGCTGGATGGCCTTGAGCTCGACCTGCATCTGCTCGCGCAGCTTCAGATCCAACGCACCGAGCGGCTCGTCCAGCAGCAGCACGCGCGGCCGGTTGATCAGCGCACGCGCCAGGGCGATGCGCTGGCGCTGTCCACCGGAGAGCTCCGACGGCTTGCGCTTGCCGAGGTCGGGTAGGCGCACCATGTCGAGTGCGGCTGCGACCCGGCGCGCCCGCTCGTGCTTCGAGACGCGGCGTACCCGCAGCCCGTACTCGACGTTCTCGGCCACGGTCATGTGCGGGAACAGCGCGTAGTCCTGGAACACCGTGTTGACGTCGCGGCGAAACGGCGGCAGTCGGGTGGCGTTCGCGCCGCCGAGTTCGATGGTCCCCGCCGTCGGCACCTCGAAGCCGGCAATCATCCGCAGCACGGTCGTCTTGCCTGAGCCGGACGGGCCGAGCACCGCGAAGAACTCGCCGTCGGCGATGTCGAGGTCGATGCCGTCGACGGCGACGACGCTGCCGAACACTTTGCGCAGCCCTCGCAGCCGGATGCCGGCCGTGCGCGCGGGCGCATCGGCCGGGGCTGGCTGAACCAACGACTCCGCCACGGCCTATGCCGGCTCCGGATCGACGACCGCGAGCACGTCACCCTCCTGGACGACGTCGCCCGCGCTGACCGCCACGTCGCGCACCACGCCGTCGTACTCAGTCAGTACCGGGATCTCCATCTTCATCGACTCGAGGATGATGATCGTGTCACCGGCGAGCACTTTCGTACCCTGCTTGACCACGACCGTGAGCACGTTGCCGACTATCTCGGCGACGATCGAATGAGCCATGAGGCTCAGGTTAGGGCTCACACGCCGATGTTGTGCATGACGTGCTTGATGCGGGTGTAGTCCTCCAGCCCGTAGACCGACAGGTCCTTGCCGTAACCGGAGTGCTTGAACCCGCCGTGCGGCATCTCCGCGACGATCGGAATGTGCGTGTTCACCCACACGCAGCCGAAGTCCAGCGCCCGGCTCATCCGCATCGCCCGGCCGTGGTCCTTCGTCCAGACCGATGCGGCGAGCCCGAACTCGACACCGTTGGCCCAGCGGAGCGCTTCGTCCTCGTCGGTGAAGCGTTGCACGGTGATCACCGGCCCGAAGATCTCGGTCTGGATCGCCTCGTCGTCCTGCTGCAGGTCACTGACCACTGTGGGCTGCCAGAAGTAGCCGCGCTCACCGATGCGTGCTCCGCCGGCGCGCACCTTCGCGTGGTCGGGCAGCCGTTGCAACATGCCGCCGACGCGGTCGAGCTGGTTGGCGTTGTTGAGCGGGCCGAACAGCACGTCCTCGTCGCTCGGCGCCCCGACCTTCGTGTTGCGCGCCTGCTCGGCGAGCGCTTCGGCGAAGTCGTCGGCGATGCGTGGCCCGGCCAGCACGCGAGTGGCTGCCGTGCAGTCCTGACCAGCGTTGAAGTAGCCCGCGATCGCGATGTTCTCCGCCGCGTTCTCGAGGTCGGCGTCGTCGAACACGACGACCGGCGCCTTGCCGCCGAGCTCGAGATGAGTTCGCTTCAGGTCGGTCGCCGCCGCCGCCGCCACCTCATAGCCGGCGCGGGTTGAGCCGGTGATGGACACCATCGCCGGCGTCTTGTGCGAGACGACGGCCCGGCCGGTCTCGCGGTCACCGCACACCACGTTGAACACGCCGGGCGGGAAGAACTCCGCGGCAATCTCGGCCATCATCGTCGTCGACACCGGCGTGGTGTCGCTGGGCTTGAGCACCACGCAGTTGCCGGCCGCCAACGCCGGACCGATCTTCCAGACCGCCATCATCATCGGGTAGTTCCACGGCGTCACCTGGCCTACGACGCCGATCGGCTCGCGGCGGACGTAGGACGTGTGCCCGGCCATGTACTCGCCGGCGCTGCGTCCCTCGAGGAGCCGGGCTGCGCCGGCGAAGAACCGGATCTGGTCCAGCGTCGGTGGCATCTCCTCGGTGCGGGTGAGCTCGATGGGCTTGCCGGTGTTCTCGCACTCGGCCGCGATGATCTCCTCGGCGCGCGACTCCATCGCGTCGGCGAACTTCAGCAGCGCTCGCTGCCGTTCGCTCGGAGTGGTGTCTCGCCAGCTCTCGAACGCCGCGCTCGCCGCTGCGTAGGCGGCGTCGACGTCGGCTGGTCCGGAGACCGGCGCGGAGCCGAACACCTCGCCGGTCGAGGGGTCGATCAGGTCGGTGCGCCGGCCGTCTGCGGCGTCGACCGACTTTCCGTCGATGAAGTTCGAAACATTGCGGGCCACGTGCTCACCCTCCGAGGTCGTCGTGCCGGTATGACGACGCTACCGGGGTCTGGACGGTGGTTCAACAACGAAATCCATCCTCACGCACGGCAATTGCAACGGTTTCCGCACATGCTGGCCGCACCGACCTGCTTTCCCCGAGGGCGTCCTACGCGAGGCGTTATGCTGTGTCCGCCATGACGCGCTCGCTGCTTCTTCGCAGCCGCGACGAGGCCCGGTAACAAAAGCCGGTCGGCCCCTCGTCGCGGGCCGCTGTTCTGCGCCGACCATTTCGTTTCGAGATCGGAGCAGACCCGTCATGACCAGCTCGTTCCAGCAAGTTCCGTCCGGTATGCCGTGCTTTCGCTACCGGCCGTTCCCGCCCGTCGACCTGCCCGACCGCACCTGGCCGACGAAGACGATCACCGCGGCGCCGCGCTGGCTGTCCACCGACCTTCGCGACGGCAACCAGGCACTGATCGACCCGATGAACGCGGCCCGCAAGAACGCGATGTTCGACCTCCTGGTCCGGATGGGCTACAAGGAGATCGAGGTCGGCTTCCCGGCGGCTTCGCAGACCGACTTCGACTTCATCCGCAGCTTGATCGAGAACGACCGGGTCCCGGACGACGTGCGCATCTCGGTGCTCACGCAGGCGCGCGAGGAGCTCATCGAGCGAACCGTGCAGTCACTCGTCGGCGCCAAGCAGGCGACCGTGCACATGTACAACGCCGCCGCCCCCATGTTTCGCCGCGTCGTGTTCGGCTTCGAAGGCGACGGACGGGCCGAGTGCCGCGCGGTCGCAGTCGACGGCATCCAGGCCGTCATGAAGTACGCGGACATCCACGTGCCGAACACCGAGTTCGGACTCGAGTACTCGCCCGAAATCTTCATGGACACCGAACTCGACTTCTCGCTGGAGATCTGCGAGGCGGTCATGGACGTCTGGCAGCCCGACCCCGAACGCGAGATCGTGCTCAACCTGCCATGCACGGTCGAGCGCTCGACCCCCAACGTCTACGCCGATCAGATCGAGTGGATGTCGCGGCACCTGTCGCGCCGCGACTATGTCTGCCTGTCGGTGCACACCCACAACGACCGCGGTACCGCGATTGCCGACGCCGAGCTGGCAGTGCTGGCCGGTGCCGAGCGCATCGAAGGGTGCCTGTTCGGCAACGGCGAGCGCAGCGGCAACGTCGACCTGGTGACCCTCGGCCTCAATCTGTACAGCCAGGGCATCGACCCGATGATCGACTTCTCCGACATCGACGAGATCCGGCGCACCGCCGAGTACTGCAACCGCATCGGTGTGCACGAGCGGCACCCGTACGCCGGCGACCTGGTGTACACGTCCTTCTCCGGCTCGCATCAGGACGCGATCAAGAAGGGCTTCGAGGATCTTGACCGGCAGGCCGCCGCGGCCGGCGTGCCCGTCGGCGAGCTGCACTGGGAGATGCCCTATCTGCCGATCGACCCGAAGGACGTCGGCCGCTCCTACGAAGCCGTCATCAGGGTCAACTCGCAGTCCGGCAAGGGCGGCGTCGCGTACATCATGAAGGTCGACCACAAACTCGACCTGCCGCGCCGGCTGCAGATCGAGTTCAGCCACGTCATCCAGCGCTTCACCGACGGCGAGGGCGGCGAGGTCGACGCGCCCCTGATGTGGGAGATCTTCTCCGGCGAGTACCTCTCGCCTGGCCGGCTCGAAGTCGTCAAGACGTCGTCCACCAGTGACGACGGCACCGAGCGCATCAGCGCGACGGTGCTGCTGGACGGGGTGGAGCACGTCATCACCGGGGTCGGCAACGGCCCGATCGCGGCCTTCTGCGACGCGCTCTCCGGGGTCGACCTCGGATGGGGCGGCCTCAGCGTGCGGGTGCTTGATTACCACGAGCACGCGCTCACCTCAGGTCGCGACGCCGAGGCGGCGGCCTACGTCGAGACCGAGATCGGTGATCGCGTGCTCTGGGGCGTCGGCGTCAGCGAGTCGACAACCCAGGCCTCGCTGCGCGCGGTGGTGAGCGCGGTGAATCGCTTCACCAGGCGCTGATTCCCTCCACACCGATCGTGAAGGGCACGCTGCGCACGCGGCGCGCCCGAAGGCCGACGAGGGCCAGCACAGCCAGCAACACCAGGCCGGCGACGCCTGCCGCGATGCCCAGCCACACCCGTCCGGTCAACGACGGCACCGTCCCGACATCGACGTCGCGCACGGGCGGCAACGGCTTCGTGGCGGCGGGCGCCGGCCGGGGCACCCGTCGGGCCAGAGCGTCGCCCCGCGACATGAACGGCGCGACAGCAGAAAAGACCGGGTTCGGTGCACCGGCCGGAACGTCCGCGGTCGTGGCGCGGTAGGCGTCGAGCACGCCGTACCCGTACGCCGTGCTGGGTTGTGACCGATGCGCGTCGAGCGTCGCCAGGATTCGGGTCAGCACGGCACGCGCGGTGAGGTCGGGGTGCGCCGACCACACCAACGCGGCCACCGC
>DATFTS010000128.1:0-4924 GCA_035261645.1 Jatrophihabitans sp.
TGGCCCGCAGTGGTCACGCCCGCTCTTGCACTTGGTAGACGTCGTCGGCGACCAGGCCATGGGCCTCGCGGTGCACGGTCGCGGCGGCGGTTGCTGACGGCGCTTCGACGAGGCAAAACACCTTTCCCTCGCCTTCGGCGACCCAGTAGCGCAGGTACCTGACGTCGTAGTCGCCCTGCTTTTGCAGGTCGGCCAGGTGTGCTTTGGCGACGTCATCGACACTGACGCCGCCCGCGATGGTGTGAACGTCCATGTACAGCGGCATGTCGGCTCCCTTCGTCCGGTTGATCGATCGGGACCGAACGTAGGGCGCGGCATGGCTGACGCGGATCGGGGACAACTGCCTAGTTTGTTGCCCGCAGTTGCCTAATTTCCGGTGGGAGGACCCGCTACTCCTGCGCGGAGACCAACCCCAGATCGCGAGCTCGGGCGGTGGCGGCGGAACGCGAGTTGACAGCGAGCTTGCGGAGAACGGCTGAGACGTGGTGATCGACCGTGCGTTCGGAGAGGACCAGCTGCCGTGCGATCTCGGCGTTGGCCAGGTCTCTGGCCAGCAGGTCGAGGACCTCCTGTTCGCGCACGGTGAGACCGGCCGCGTTTGCCCGCGTCGCAGCTCTTCTTCCGGACGGGACGGACACACCGGCCGCGCGAAGCCGCTGTCTGGCACGCGCCTCCGCGACCGGTACGTCGAGCGTCTCGAAACGGGTCAGCGCGTCCCGCAACAGAGCGACATCTCCGGAGAACATCAGCGCCATCGCAGCGTCGTACGGCGAGAGGAGGTCGTCCCACGCACGCGCTGCGTCAGCGTGGCAGCCCGCCAGTTCCAGCGCGTACGGCGCAGCGACCGGTCCATCGTCGACGGCAAGGCCAAGTCGGTGGAACCAGACGACGCTCTCGCCGCGGTGCCACTGCTCACCATGAGCGAGCCACGGGCGCACGCGCTCCGCCTCGACGACCGCTTGCCGCTCGTCGCCTTCCAACCACCTCGCTTCGATGCGCGCGCTGCCCGACAAGATCGGCCAGTCGGCCTCGTCCACCCCGACGGCCAGCTCCCACGCCTCGTCGAGCCAACGCCAGGTGCCGGGCTCGCCGAGCCGCGCCCCGAGCACGCCAGCGCTGATGAGCGAGGTAAGCCGATTCACTGGGGAGGGAATCGGACCAGCGAGCAACTGGTGTGCGAGCTGCCATCCCTCGCGGGTCCTGCCCTGCATCCCGAGGCTGATCGAGCGTCGGCCCTGAAGGCACGTGGTGAAGGTAGGGATGTCGCGTTCTTGGCAGTAGGCCAGGCCGTCCCGATACACGGACTCCGCTTCGGTGAACCGGCGGCCCGTCACCAGCAGCTCGTTGAGGTTCGCATAACCTACGGCGATCTCTCGCTCCGCGCCGATCTGCTTGGCGATCTTGAGGGCTTCCCGCAGATACGGTGCTCCGTCACCGCTGCGGCAGAACACCAGGAAGCCCTCGTTGTTCAGAGCCGTGCTGAGCAGCGGTTGCAGGTCCAGCTCGCGCGCGACCGCCTGCGCCTTCTGCGTGTAGGCAATCCCGAGGTCGGCGTCCTCCTCGAAAACGAACCCTGCGGTCATGTTCCAGGCTGCAGCCAGTTCCGGGCCGGCCGGCAACCGCTCGAGCACCTCGACCGCCTCGCGCCCGTATCGGCGAGACTCCGCTCCACGGCACAGTCGCCACATGGCGGCGCTGAGCTTGCGCAGGTCCTCGCCTTCGCGCAGTAGGTCGCCAGCCACGCGCCAGTGCTCACGTGCGCGAACCCGCGCGTCGGTCGACTCTTCCCACCGGTCGATCAATCCAGTCTCGTCGGCCAGTCCGTCATACAGCGCAGCGACCTGCGCCGGCGAGCAGCCGTCGGCGAAGCGCAGGGCACGCCGGTAGTGAGCAGCCGCGTCTCGGTGTGCCGCCATGGCGGAGGCGTATGCCGCGGCGCCCGGGGCGTACAGAAGCACGGCCTCCGCGTCACCGGCTCCCTCGGCGTGGTGTGCCAGCCGCGCGGAGTCGCGCTCACCGGACTCGACCAGCTGGGCGAACACCTCCGCGTGTGTCTTCGCGAGGCGCCGGGACGGGATCGCGTCCATGACTGCTCGCCTGGAGATCTCGTGCCGGAACCGCAGTGCGTCGTCTTCGTGCACGAGCATGCCGGCCGCACAGCATGCGTCCACCGCTTCAGGGCTGATCCCGTCAAGCGACACCAGGAGAGCCGGATCGATGCGACCTCCGATCACGGCAGCGGTGTCCAGAGCCGATCGTGCCGTCGGGTCCAATCGAGCGGCGCGGGCGAGCACGGCGTCGCGGGCCGATGGCGGCAGCTCAGCCCCGCCGGCGGACAGCACCTCGTTCACGAAGAACGGGTTCCCGCCGGTGAGCGCATAGAGGGCCTCGACCGGGTACTGCGTTCCGGCCGCCAGCTGCGCGATCGCCGCCCGGCTCAACACCGGCAGGTTCATCCGCCGGGCGCCGCGAAACGACGCTGCATCGCCCACCATCAGCTGCAACTGGTCGTCGTTCGACATCGCGTCATCGCGCAACGACACGACCAGCATCGCCCGCAGGTCGCGCAAGCGCGGCCACAGAAACCGCAACAAATCCAGCGTCGCTTCGTCCGCCCAGTGGACGTCTTCGACGACCAAGACCGTCCACCGCTCGGGGTCGGTCAAGGACGCCAGCGCGAGATCGAACAGATCGTCGCGGCTTGCGCCCGCGCGGACTGCGTCGAGAAGCGGTCCGCCGACCTGCCGTGCCAGGTCATGCAGTGGTCCCAGCGGCCGTGGCGTGCTCAATGCGTCGCAGGCGCTCCAAAGCCAGCGACCCTCGGGCATGGCCGCGCGTACGTTGTCCAGGAGCTCCGTCTTGCCGGCACCGGCCTCGCCGCAAACGAGGACAAGCCGCCCCTCGCCCTGGGCCGCTTCGTCGATGTACCCGCGCAGCGTCGAGATGAACACGTCGCGCTCCAACAGCGCCTCCACGGCGGCAGTATCGACTCCGAGCGGGCCGGAGGCAAACATGACGCCTAGTACCAGAGGCTGGAGGGCGACCGCGCGCGGAGACCAGTCTGTGCCGCAGAGGTGTCGGACAACGAGTCCTTCGGTCGCCGACGATTGGTCAGGCCGATGCCGGGTACTTCTCGCGATGGTCGCCGGTAGCAGTGCGTGGCGATGCAGCGGGCGAAATGCCGGCGTGTCCCCCCGCTCCGTCGCCACACACTGAGCCCAGGGCCCGGCGTGGAACCGCACGCCGACACTTGCACTGACTTGCCGATGTCGGTCGAGGTGCATGCGCGAGGCGGTCGATCACACATACTTGATCTCATGGCCGGTCACACTCGCTCATGGCGCGCGCCGGAGCCCGCGTGGCTGCGGAGTCGTCGGGAAGAGTCTGCGCCCTTCGGTCGGAGAGAGATCTGGGCGACGCTTCGCGCACACCAGAGGTCGCGGTGGGAACTCGCGATCTATGTCGCACTTTGGGTCGGGGCAGTAAGTATCGTGGACACCGTTTTCGGTGCGGGGTCCATCTTGGGGATAACGCTGCCGTTGCCCATTGGAAGCTTGGCAGCGGGTTTCTATTTGGGCGGCCTTGAAGGCTTGTATCGACGCGACCTCGCGATGGACTCTGAGCCGGAGTCCCGCGGCAGTGAGCCGGCCCTCTAACAGACGCCCGCCGTAGGACCGCAGCGTGTACCGATCGTGCCGCGAATGTGTGCCGGAGGTGCCCTGCAGGGCGGTCGCTGGCAAGATCACTCGCTGTGATCGCCGTTGTGCGCGTCGCTGTGTCGACAGCGCTGGCCACTTGTCTGGCGGTAGCGGCGTGCTCCTCTGCCGCCCCGCCTGCGACCCAGCGCACGACAACCGACGCTCCGCGGTACAACCCGAGTCTGGGCCCCGGCGACATCACCGGAGCCTCGGTCGTGCAGCCGACGCCGCCCAACGGCTGTCCGCAGCTATTGCAGCTCGTGGTCCCAGATGGTGTCGACGGCCCGGAGTGCATAGACGTGGAAATGCAAGTTACAAGCGGGCCGTGCACCGCCGGTACGGGTGACGACTACTACCTCGTGCAGGCCGGAGGAGTTACTTACTACGGCCGGACCGGACAACCGTGGCACGTCGCCACCGCCGCGAAGGCCAAGCGCCCCGCGGTGCTCGCACGTAGCGTGGGGTGCAGCGGCTGACGACCCCCGGCGTCACAACGCCCACGCGAAGTCATCCAAAATCGGCACGTGAGCCGCCGACGTGGCGCTAGTGACGCCGCGCAGGACGGTCAACGTCCTGGCTGGTGGGGACGGCCGTCAACTAAGTCAGCAGCTCCGAGTTTCGCCAGGCGATGCCGGACGTGGCGAGGTACGTCATCGCCGAGCCACACACCGCTAAGCGCTTTCCGGAACCGTGGTTCCTGCCGGGCACGCCTCTCCACCATGTCGACCAATGCCTCGCCGTGACCACTGTGCGACAACACAGTCTCCAGCGGTCCGGAGCCGACCGAAATCAGTTCGCAGTCGTTGTCGGCCGTATCGACCAAGGCCTGGATCACGTCGAGGACGCGCGGGTGTGGCCCGTCGCCAGACCCGCCTGCCAAGTCACACACACAGTCCCAGGCGAACATCGGGTCGGCTTCCTTTTCCCGGCCGCTGAGCCGCTCATGGCGCCAGTAGTCGGCCGCAAGCTCGGACAACGACCCCCATTCGTGCGCGGGCCCGTGCCAGTCCTCCGACCGCACACGTCCGACATCGTCGATATCCGGATTCATATGCCGCATCCTCGCGTAGCTCGTCGCCGGACGCACTGAAACGCCGCCGCCATCATGCGCACCGTTCGTGCGATCGCGCCGATGAGCGGACGATGAGGCCATCGACCATCGGACCCGTCCCAGGGCCCACCGAGAGCGCTAGACCGGTCATTAGATCAACAGCCGACAGCGCCGG
>DATFTS010000129.1:0-3186 GCA_035261645.1 Jatrophihabitans sp.
CACCTGGAACACGCCGTCACCACCGCGCCACTGGACGGTGTGGTCTTGCGCTATGGCATGTTCTACGGCCCAGGAGCCCTGGACGAGATTGTCGACTTCATGCGCAAGCGGCGCATGCCGATCGTCGGAGCCGGTGACGCCATCTGGTCGATGATCCATCTCGAGGACGCCGCGTCGGCGACGGTGGCGGCGCTGACGCACGGCCGCGGCATCTACAACATCGTGGACGACGACCCGGCACCAGTCGCCGAGGTGCTCACTGAGCTCGCGCGCATCCTGGGCGTGAAGGCGCCCCGGCACCTGCCCGTATGGGTCGCGCGGCTCGCCGCCGGAGAGGTGGGTGTGTCGATGCTGACGCAGATCCGCGGCTCGTCCAACGCCAAGGCGAAGCGCGAACTGGGCTGGGTGCCGCGTTGGTCGACTTGGCGCGACGGGTTCAGGTACGGCCTTTCCGATGGCGTCGCAGCTCGCAGAGGATGATCACGGTATGCCGAACGGCCTCAACGACTTCGAGCAGGGTCCGGACGCCTTCACCGAACTGCGCCCACTGCTGTTCGCCATCGCCTATCGCATGCTCGGCAGCGTCAGCGACGCCGAGGACATCGTGCAGGAGGCGTATCTCCGTTACCACCGCGCGTTGGGGGATGGCACCGAGATCGAGTCGACCAAGGCTTACCTGTCCGCCGTCGTCACCCGACTTGCCATCGACCAGCTGCGCTCGGCACGAGTCCGCCGGGAGACGTACGTCGGGCAGTGGCTGCCCGAACCGTTGTTGACCGACGGCGGCGCGTCGGATCCGGCGACGCACGCCGCCGATGCCGACTCGCTGTCGATGGCGTTCCTGCTCGTCCTCGAGCGGCTCAGCCCCGTTGAGCGTGCCGTGTTCCTGCTGCATGACGTTTTCCGGTACGAGTTCGGCGAGATCGCTTCGATGATCGGCAAGTCGGCCGACAACTGCCGCCAGATCGCGGTACGCGCCCGGCGCCGGGTTGCCGAGGAACGGCCGCGGTTCGAGGCGTCGCGCGCCGAACGCGAGCGACTGGCGGACCGGTTCGTCGCCGCGCTGTCGGACGGGGACGTCAACGAGCTGCTCGAGCTACTGGCCGCGGACGTCGTGGTCACCGGCGACAACGGAGGCATGCGCCCGTCCTGGCCGCATCCGATCGTCGGACGGGACAAGGTCGCCCGGCTGCTCGCCGGCGTGGCCACCCAACTGCGCGACATGCCGGGGGTCGCCATGTCGCGCGTCGAAGTCAACGGCCAGCCGGGGCTGGTGGTGCGCGACGGCGACGGCCAGCTGGTGAACGTCTTCAGCTTCGACATCCTGGACGGTGCTGTACAGGCGATCCGCTCGGTGATCAGCCGGGAGAAGCTGGGTCACCTGGGGCCGCTCGCGGACGTCCCGGCGCTGCTGGCTGCCCGCCGCGAGCGGGACTGAGAGGGAGCGGCCGGCGGCGGATATCCTGGCCGCGTGTCCGAGCCTTTCGACGCCGCAGCCGCGTCCGCCGCCTACCGCAACGCTCTGACGGTGATCGAGGCGGTCGAACCGACGGTCGCCGGGGCGATCCGCAGCGAGCTCGCCGACCAGCGGGCGTCGCTGAAGCTGATCGCCAGCGAGAACTACGCCTCCCCCGCGGTGCTGCTCACGATGGGCACCTGGCTCTCGGACAAGTACGCCGAGGGCACGATCGGGCACCGCTTCTACGCCGGCTGCCAGAACATCGACACCGTCGAGCAGGCGGCCGCCGATCATGCGATGGCGCTGTTCGGTGCGCCCCATGCGTACGTGCAGCCGCACTCGGGCATCGACGCGAACCTCGTCGCGTTCTGGGCCATCCTCGCGCACCGGATCGAGTCGCCGGCGCTCGAGCGCGCCGGGGCAAAGCACGTCAACGACCTGACACCGGCCGATTGGGAGACGCTGCGCCGCGAGCTCGGCAACCAGCGTGCGCTGGGGATGTCGCTGGACGCGGGCGGCCACCTGACGCACGGCTTCCGGCCGAACATCAGCGGCAAGATGTTCGAGCAGTCGTCGTACGGCACCGATCCCGAGACGGAGCTGCTCGACTATGACGCCGTCGCCGCGATCGCACGCGAGTTCAAGCCGCTGATCTTGATCGCCGGATACTCCGCGCACCCACGAAAGATCAACTTTGCGAAGATGCGTGAGATCGCGGACGAGGTCGGCGCCACGCTGATGGTCGACATGGCGCACTTCGCCGGCCTCGTCGCCGGCAAGGTCTTCACCGGCGACTTCGACCCGGTGCCGTTCGCCCACGTGACGACGAGCACGACGCACAAGTCGCTGCGCGGGCCGCGCGGTGGGCTGGTGCTCTGCCAGCCCGAATACGCCGACGCCGTCGACCGCGGCTGTCCCATGGTGTTGGGCGGCCCGCTCGGGCACGTCATGGCAGCCAAGGCGGTGGCGCTCGCGGAGGCACGTCGGCCGTCGTTCCAGACCTACGCGCGCAACGTGGCGGAGAATGCAGTAGCGCTCGCCGATGGGCTGATGAAGCGCGGCGCGCGGCTCGTCACCGGCGGCACCGAGAACCACCTCGTCCTCATCGACGTGTCGACGTTCGGCATCACCGGACGGCAGGCCGAATCGGCGTTGCTCGACGCCGGCATCGTGACCAACCGCAACTCGATCCCGCGCGATCCGAACGGTGCGTGGTACACCTCCGGCGTCCGGATCGGCACGCCGGCGCTCACCTCGCGCGGCTTCGGCGCGGCCGAGTTCGACCGCGTCGCCGAGTTGATCGTGGACGTGCTCACCGCGACCGCGCCGGCCGCTGCGCCCAGCGGCGGCGCGTCCAAGGCCAAGTACGTGATCGCCGACGGCGTCGCGGTGAAGACACACGACGCAGCCGCCGAACTGCTGGCTGCGAACCCGCTCTACCCCGGCCTCGAGCTCAGCTGACCAGTTGCGCGGCGGCATTGCCCCTGCGTGGCCGCCATCAGAACGGAAGGTCCAGGGTGTGCGCGCCGCGGCGCGCCTTCGCGGCGAGGTATGCCGCATTCGCAGGTGACATGTGCAGCATCGTCGGCACCTGCTCGGTGACCCTGATTCCCGACGCACCCAACTGTTCGGCCTTGTCCGGGTTGTTGCTCAGCAACGCGATGGCGGGCTCGCCGAGGGCGTGCAGCATCTGCGCCGCCGGGGTGTAGTCGCGCTCGTCCGCGTCG
>DATFTS010000130.1:0-3942 GCA_035261645.1 Jatrophihabitans sp.
GACAAGCCGCTGACCGGTGGGGTTCACCACGCAGCCCTGGTGCGTGCAGATTGCGCTGTGGCACACGACGCTGGCCGAGGTGGGACGGGCGATGATCGCCGGCGCGCCGTCGGGCAGTGTGACCGAGATCGCCTGACCAACAGCGATCTCGGCGAGAGTGGCAAGCGGCTTGCTGGCCGGCGGGCTGGACGACCCACCGCCGTTGGCGCCGCCACCGCCGTTGGCGCCGCCGCCGCCGGTGCCTCCCCCGCCGCCGGTGGAACAGGCGGCCAGCACTGCCAGGCCCGCGCCACCTGCGCCGGCCACCAGAACGGTGCGCCGGGTAGGTGTCAGGGCAGTCGGGGAATGGGAATCGGTGGCCAGGGGATGCGAGTCCGTCACGATCTTAAGCTACGGACCTGGCGTGGGGATTGGTTCAGACGCTCTGCATGTTGAAGCATGTTGAACCTTCACGGTCTGCAAACCGTAAAGTCGTTGTGACAAGGACGCTGTTGGCCGATCGCCGCGGGGGTGACGTGAGGACCGACGACGGCGATTTGTTGCGGACGCTGCATGCCGAACACGGCGGCGCGCTCTGGTCGTATGTCGTCGGACTGACCAACGGCGATCGTGCCCAGGCTCAGGACGTCGTCCAGGAGACGATGCTCAGGGCGTGGCGCAACCCCCAGGTGCTCTCGCAGAGTTCTGGTTCGGCACGCGGCTGGCTGTTCACGGTCGCGAAGCGGATCGTCATCGACGACTGGCGCACCGCCCGGGCCCGGCATGAGCGCGTCACCGAGCAGTTGCCGGAACAGCCGGTGCAGGACGGGACCGATCGGTTGGTCGACCGGCATCTGGTCGGCGCCGCGATGCGGACGCTCTCGCCCGAGCACCGCGCGGTGCTCATCGAGTGCTACTTCCGCGGGTCGTCGGTGGCTGAGGCCGCAGCCACGCTCGGCGTGCCGGCTGGAACCGTGAAGTCCAGGACGCATTACGCCCTGCGGGCGTTGCGACTGGCAGTGGACGAGTTGGGAGGTGTCCTGTGAGCTCACCCGACCCCTTCCGTTTCGACGACGGCGTATACGTACTCGGGGTTCAGAGCGAGGAAGACCGCGCCGCGTTCGAGGAACACCTCGGGTTCTGTGACGAGTGCCGCGCCCGGGTAGCCGAGGCGCGTGTGGCGGCCGGTCTGCTCACCGGTGTGGATATCGGCAATCTCGAGGACGTCGCGCCGATGCCGGACACCCTGCTGCCGGGCCTACTGCGGCGCGCCGAGCGTGAACGCCGTCGGCGTCGTTGGCTGGTCGGCTCGCTCAGTGCGGTCGCTGCTGCATGCCTCGTGGCGCTCGTGGTGCTGGTGTGGCCGACATCCTCGCCCGGCGGCCCCCCCGTGCAGGCGTTCACGGCGGTGCGGTCGAGTCCGGTGAGCGCCACGGCGCAGCTCGTGGCACGCGGCTGGGGCACCGAGATCGACCTGCGGTGCCAGTACGCCGACAACGTCGAGCACTACGTGCCATACAACCTGGTCGTCGTCGACCGGCAGGGACAGACGCACGAGGCCGGAAGCTGGACGCTCGCGCCGGGACGAACCATGCAGTTCACCGGCGGCACAGCGGTGCCGCGCAACGACATCGCCCAGGTGCGGATCACGCTGCCCAACGGCACGCCCCTCTTGCAACTGACGGCCTAGACCGCTGGCACCTCGCTGTTAGCGTCGCGACGTTGCTGCTGTGACTGGTTGCTCCGTGCCGAGCAGCTGGTCAACGAACGGCGCAAACATCCGCCCGATGCCCTCAGCCGTGGCGCCCGGGTCGGGCGCGGGCAGCAGGGCGTGACTGATGGCCAGCCGCACGAGCGATTCCGCGAGTAGCCGGGCGTCGGTTGCCGGGACCTGGGGCCATACCTCGGCGATCAGCAGCCCGATGCGCTCACCGGCGATCGACTGGCCGAGCGCGGCCAGCAGCCGGTGCAGCTCGCCCCCGTCCGCGTCGGTGGCGATCACCTGCATCACCGGCTCGTCCGACGCCAGCCTGAGGAAGAGCTCGAACGCGGTCCGCAGCGCCCGGTGTGCGTCGTCCGCGTTCGCCCGCACGGCGTCGGTCACCTCGGCGACGAGCGTCTCGATCTCGCGAGTCACGTACGCCTCGACCAGCGCGGTGCGCGAGCCGAACTCGTTGTAGAGGGTCTGCCTGCTGACTCCCGCGGCGGCCGCAACGTCGGACATGGTGGTGGCCGACCAGCCACGCGCGCGCACCAAGTCGTCGACGGCGGTGATCACGGTGTCACGCAACAGCGTGCGGGCAGCAGTGGGGTACGGCACCCGGGCCGGCGGTTCGGGCTGTGCGGTCATCTCAGCGCGCCGCCTCGCGGCCGGCCGGCAGGAAGTCGACCTTCTCGCGGACGCCGCAGTCCGGGCAGCACCAGTCGTCAGGAACCGCGGACCACGGCGTGCCCGGCGCGAACCCCTCCCGAGGTTCGCCGATCGACTCGTCGTAGACGTAGTCGCAGACCTCACACCGGTAAGCCGCCACGTGCCGATCTTCTCAGGCCGCGGGTGCTGCGGAGTGCTCAGGCGCTGCCGCGTAGTGCGCGAGCTTGCCGGGCTGGATGTTGGCCAGCGTCAGGTCCCCGCCGTAATGCGCGACGACCCGGTTGTCCATGACCCGACGCCACAGCGGCGGGAAGTACGCGAGCAGGATCATCGCCGCGTAGCCGGCGGGCAACTGCGGGGAGTCGTCGAAGTGCCGCAGCGCCTGGTAGCGCCTCGTCGGGTTGGCGTGATGGTCGCTGTGCCGCTGCAGGTGGTAGAGAAAGAGGTTCGTCGTCAGGTGGTTGTTGTTCCAGCTGTGTCGTGGCGTCACCCGCTCGTAGCGCCCGTTCGGCAGCGTCTGGCGGCGCAACCCGTAGTGCTCGAGGTAGTTGACCGCCTCGAGCAGACTGAAGGCCAGCACCGCCTGCAGCAGCAGGTACGGCAGCACGGCGACGCCGAATACCGCCACCAGCACGGCCCAGAGCAGCACCGACATGGCCCATGCGTTGAGCACGTCGTTACGCAGCGTCCAGGTGCGCTTGCCCATACGACGCAATCGCGACTGCTCCAGCCGCCACCCGTTGCGCACGCTGCCCACGACCGTCCGCGGCCAAAACCGCCAGAACGACTCGCCGAGCCGGCTTGAGGCGGGGTCGTCCGGCGTCGCTACGCGCACGTGGTGGCCGCGGTTGTGTTCGATGAAGAAGTGTCCGTAGCCGCACGGCGCGAGGGCGATTCGCGCGAACCACCGCTCGAGGTGCTCCTTCTTGTGCCCGAGTTCGTGCGCGGTGTTGATGGCGATGCCGTTCAACATGCCCACCGTGGTTGCGATGCCCAGGCGGTCGATCACGGGCAGCCCGCCGTGACGGGTCATCAGCCAAAGCCCGGCGAACAGGCTGAGGAACTGCAGTGGCAGAAACAGGTAGGTGATCCAGCGGTAGTACCGGTCCTGTTCCAGAAAAGCGACGACCTCCTCGGGTGCGTTGCTCGCGTCGTCACCGATGACGAGGTCGAGCAGCGGGATGACGATGTAGACGAAGATCGGCCCCATCCACCAGAACAGCGCGAGGCCGGTCAGGTTTACCAGACCCCAGCCGAGGAACAGGAACAGTGGCACAACGGTGCCGAGCAACCACAGGTACCGCTTGCGGTCGCGCCAGGCCGGGCGCTCACCTGCGGCGACCAGCTTTCCGGACAGTGATCCTGCACGCATCCGCACACCTCACCGTTGGTTGACAGACAGCGTCACTGTGTGCCGTTGATTTACAAAAACATGTCATATGTCAAAGACCGGTGCAAGCCTTTCCCACAGCGAACTGTCGTCCCCGGTGGCTAGGCTGGGTCCGTGCACAAGCGCATCGTCGGCATCGAGAACGAGTACGGGGTCACGTGCACGTTCCATGGCCAACGGCGCCTTTCACCGGACGAAGTCG
>DATFTS010000131.1:0-2355 GCA_035261645.1 Jatrophihabitans sp.
CATCTGTGCCGCGTACTCCTGCAGCGTCTCCTCGTTTCGCCGGATCTGCTTGAGCAGTCCGGCGACTGCGCGGTCGGCCTGGAACTGCGCGAACGACGACTCGAGCAGGTCGCGCGCCGCGGGACGTCCCATCTGGTCGACGAGGTTGACGGCCATGTTGTAAGACGGGCGGAACGACGATCGCAACGGGTAGGTGCGGGTCGAGGCCAGCCCCGCGACGCGCAGCGGATCGACCTCCGGCGACCAGATGACGACGGCGTGCCCTTCGACGTCGATGCCGCGGCGCCCGGCCCGCCCGGTCAGCTGGGTGTACTCCCCTGGCGTCACATCGGCGTGCGTCTCGCCGTTGAACTTGGTCAGCCGTTCCAGCACAACCGTCCGGGCCGGCATGTTGATGCCGAGCGCGAGTGTCTCGGTGGCGAACACAGCGCGCACGAGCCCGCGGACGAACAGCTCCTCGACCGTCTGCTTGAACGCCGGGATCAGACCGGCGTGGTGTGCGGCAACGCCGCGGCGTAGCGCGTCGCGCCAGTCCCAGTAGCCGAGCACCTCGAGGTCCTCGGGGGCAACACCGGCGGTCTGCTCGTCGATGATCCGGTCGATCTCCTCGCGCTCGTCCTCGTTCGTGAGCCACATGCCGGCGTAGAGGCACTGCCGAACGGCCGCGTCGCAACCAGCGCGGCTGAAGATGAACGTGATCGCAGGCAACAGGCCCTCGTTGTCGAGCCGGGTGATCACGTCCGGCCGGTGCGGCGGCCGCCAGCCGCGCCCCGGGCGCCCGCGCCGGCTCGGAACGGGTTCGAGGTGGCGGGTGCGTTCGTTGATGTAGCGCAGCAGAGCCGAGTCGACCGTTGCACCATCTGGCCCGAACAGGTCGAACATCCGCGACCCGACGAGCATGTGCTGCCACAACGGGACAGGGCGCTGCTCGTGCACGATCACCCGGGTCTCACCACGGACCGTGACGAGCCACTCACCGAACTCCTCGGCGTTCGACACAGTGGCCGAGAGCGAGACCAGCCTCGTCGACGCCGGCAGGTGGATGATCACCTCCTCCCATACGGCGCCGCGGAAGCGATCCCCGAGGTAGTGCACCTCGTCCATGACGACGTAGCCCAGTCCGGCTAGCGAGGTGCTGCCTACGTAAAGCATGTTGCGGAGCACCTCGGTGGTCATGACGATCACCGGGGCGTCGGGGTTGGCTGCGGTGTCGCCGGTGAGCAGGCCCACCCGGTGGGCGCCGTAGCGGGCCACCAGGTCGTTGTACTTCTGGTTCGACAGTGCCTTGATCGGCGTCGTGTAGAAGCACTTCTGCCCGGCGGCGAGCGCCAGGTGCACCGCAAACTCGCCGACAACGGTCTTGCCGGCGCCGGTCGGCGCGCACACCAGCACCGAATAGCCGTCCTCCAGCGCGGCGCATCCCTCGGCCTGAAAAGGATCGAGCTCGAACGGGTACCCGGTGCGGAAATCCGTCAGTACCGGATAGGCGCCCCGCTGCCGCGCCGCTGCGTAACGCTCACTCGGCGACGCGCTCATACCTCCAGCGTAGGAGGCGATTCGTCCGAGCCCAGCGTCGGCAACTCCGAAGGGTCTGTGAGAGGGCTGCGTGGGCTAGGTGGTTTCCGACCAGTCCAGGCTTCGTGGGATGGGTTCGACCTGCGACGGCACACCATCCTCAAGACGTTCCTCGTCACGCTCGGCCGCCTGCCGGGCCGCTTTGCGGCGGTCGTGCACGACCGCAATGCGTATCGCTATCTCGTACAGCACGACCATCGGGATCGCCATCGCGCACATGGTGAACGGGTCAGTGGTCGGCGTCGCGATCGCGGCGAACAGGAAGATGAGGAAGATGGCGATGCGGCGCGTGCGGCGTAGCACCGACGCAGGCAACGCCCCGACGAAGTTCGCCATCACCACCAGCAACGGCAACTCGAACGCGGCCCCGAACGCAACGAGCATCATCGTCACGAAGCCCAGGTACTTGGGGATCGTCAGGATCGCTTGCGTCTGACTCGTGCCCGACCGCAGCAAGACGTTCAGGCCCTTGGTGAGAACCACGAAGGCGAGCGACATGCCGGCGACGAACAGTGCGCTCGACGCGACCACGAAGATCAACGTGTACTTGCGCTCGTTCTTGCGCAGGCCCGGGGTGATGAACCCCCAGATCTGATAGAGCCACAGTGGCGCCGTGATGATGGCGCCCGCGATCACAGAGATCTGCAGCCGCGAGGTGAATCCGTCCAGCACGCCTTGGTAGGTGAGCACGCAGCCGGACGCGGTGTTCGGTTGGTAGCGGTACTTCGCCGGCACCGAACAGTAGGGGTGCTTCAGGAACGAGAGGATCGAGCCGTAGAA
>DATFTS010000132.1:0-3249 GCA_035261645.1 Jatrophihabitans sp.
CGCCGTGCTGCCGCGCTGAAGCCGCCGGCGTCGGCAACGGCGACCGCCACTTCGAGTTGGCGAAGGTCCATGCGCCTCTTATCTCTGAAACAGATCACCGTAATCGTAGGTCAGCGCGGCTAACTAGGAAGCGCTCATCCGAACCGGCGGTTCCATCGACATGACTTTCGCACCTATCCGCAGCCGCGGCCACGATGCCGGCCAAGCGTCCGACTCGGTCCGGTCGGTGCGCAGGCACCGCACCGGCTTCTGGTTGATCGCCTTCGCGTTCGCCACTGCCATGGCGTTCTCGACCGTCCCGACGCCGCTGTACTCGATCTACCAGACACGCGACGGCTTTTCGACGTTCGCCGTGACAGTGGTGTTCGCGGCCTACGCCATAGGCGTGCTGACGAGCCTGCTGCTCGCTGGACACGTGTCCGACTCGGTCGGCCGTAAGCGGGTGCTCATCGCCGCGCTGGCGCTCGAGCTCGGTTCCGCAGTGCTCTTCCTCACCGTCCTGTCGTTCCCCGGCCTCGTCGTGGCGCGGGTGATCAGCGGGCTGGGCGTCGGGTTGATGACGGCGACGGCGACGGCACACCTGCAGGAACTGCACGCTGCGCACCGACCCGGCGCGTCGACCGAACGGTTCGCCATCGTGTCCACAGCGGCGAACATCGGCGGCATCGGGCTCGGTTCGCTCGTCTCCGGTGTGCTCGCCCAGTTCGTCGCTTCGCCGTTGCGCGTGCCGTACCTCGTGTTCGTCGCACTGCTGCTCGTCGCGGTTGCGGCGGTCACGCTCACGCCCGAGACGGTCGAGGCACGATTCGCCCGTCCCGCGTACCGTCCGCAGCGGCTCGGGACCGGTCAGCAGGGCCTTGCGTCCTACCTCGCCGCGGTGGGTGGTGGGTTCGCGTCGTTCGCCGTGCTCGGCCTGTTCACCTCGGTGGCACCGGGGTTCGTCGCGGGCACGTTGCACCATCACTCGCACGCTCTTGCCGGCCTGGTCACGTTCGCCGTGTTCGGCGCGTCGGCGCTCGCGCAGATGCTTACTGGGCGACTCACCGCACGAGTGCGCACGTTCGCCGGGCTCGTAGTGCCTGCGATCGGGATCGCGGTGGTGACGATCAGCCTGGACGCGCCCAGCTTCGCGCTCTTCTTGATCGGCGGCATCGCGGCGGGCGCCGGCGCAGGCGTGTTGTTCAAATCATCGATCGGGGCCGTGGCTGCTGCTTCCCTGCCGGCCAAGCGCGGCGAAGCTCTTGCCGGTCTCTTCCTCGTCTCATACCTGGGGCTGGCCTTGCCGATCGTCGGCATCGGTGTCGCCACCAGGTACTTGGCGACGACGACCGTGATGGCGTGGTTCGCCGTCGCTTTCGTCGCGTTGCTCGCCGTCGTCGGCGTTCTCACCACCCGTCCGCACACCGCAGACATCCGCACAGAAAGGACGAAGTCATGACACTTCCCACCACAGAACTGGGTCGCACCGGCCTGCAGATCACCCGTATCGGTTTCGGCGCATGGGCCCTCGGCGGGGGCGACTGGGAGTTCGGCTGGGGGCCGCAGGACGACGCACAGTCGATCGCCGCGATCGAGCGCGCGCTCGACTCCGGCGTGAACTGGATCGACACCGCGGCCGCATACGGGTTCGGTCATTCTGAGCGAGTCGTCGGGCGCGCGCTTGAAGGCGTGACCGATCGACCGTACGTCTTCACGAAGGCATCGCTTCTCGAGGGGCCGGGACGCACGGTCGTTCACAGCCTCAAGCGCGACTCGGTGCTGCGCGAGGCCGAGCAGAGCCTGAAGCGGCTCGGCATCGACGCGATCGACCTGTACCAGATTCACTGGCCGGATCCCGAGCCGGACATTGAGGAGGGCTGGACGGCGCTGGCCGAGTTGAAGGAGCAGGGCGTCGTGCGGCACATCGGTGTGTCGAACTTCGACGTGGCGCAGCTGCGCCGCGTGCAGGAGATCGCGCCTGTGGAGACGCTGCAGCCGCCGTACTCACTCGTGGATCGTGACGTCGAACCCGACATCCTGCCGTTCGCGGACGAGCAGGGTATCGGCGTCATCGTGTACTCGCCGATGGGCTCGGGACTGCTTAGCGGCCGGATGACCCGCGAGCGCATCGCGCAGCTCGCGGACAGCGACTGGCGCAAGCGTGATGCCCGGTTCCAGGAGCCGCAGCTCACCGAGCACCTGGCGCTGGTGGAGCGGTTGTCGGCCGTGGCACGAACGCACGACACGACGCCGGGTGCGGTCTCCGTCGCGTGGACGCTGCGCAACCCGGCAGTGGACGCGGCGATCGTCGGCTTCCGCCGGCCCGATCAGGTCGACCCGATCCTGCCCTCTGCCGGTCTTGTGCTGAGCGACGACGAGGTCGCCGAGATCGAAGGTGATCTGTCGAGATGACCGAGGTGGTTCTGCATGCCGGCGAGCCGCACGGCATGAATGTCAACGGCCGTTTGAACTGGCTCCGCGCGGGCGTGTTGGGTGCCAACGACGGCATCGTTTCCGTCGCGGGCATCGTCGTCGGCGTGGCCGGCGCGACGCTGTCGCGTGCGCCGATCTTCACCGCCGGCCTGGCGGGACTGGCGGCCGGCGCAGTGTCGATGGCACTGGGCGAGTACGTGTCGGTCTCCAGCCAGCGCGACAGCCAACGCGCGATGCTCGACCAGGAGCGCGCCGAGCTCGTCCACGATCCCGACGTCGAGCTGGAAGAACTCACCGCGATCTACGAGGACAAGGGCCTGACCCGTCGCACGGCCGAACTCGTCGCGGCCGAGTTGACCGCGCACGATGCGTTCGCCGCCCATGCCGAGGCGGAGCTGAAGATCGACCCGGATGACGTCGTTCGTCCACTGCAGGCAGCTGTCGCGTCGGCTGTCTCATTCACCCTCGGCGCGGTGCTGCCGCTCGTCGCCATCATGTTGCCGCCGGCGTCGGTGCGCGTGCCGGTGACCATCGCGGCCGTGCTCGTCGCCCTCGGTCTCGCCGGCGCGATGAGTGCGCGCCTGGGCCGGAGCAGCGTCGCGACTGCGGTACTGCGCGTTACGGCCGGCGGCGCGGCTGGGCTGGCACTGACGTACCTGATCGGCCACCTTTTCGGCCACAGCATCAGCTAGCCGGCCCGGGGGTGGCTCCGTCAGCGCGCACGGCGTTGCTGGCATGACCTCGGCGCGTTCCAGCCATCGGTACGGCCTTTCCTGCGCCGTGGACGTTGCGGCGGCCGGCGGAGGAAGAGCGCGCGTTCCGTCTGAGCTCTTCCTC
>DATFTS010000133.1:0-8592 GCA_035261645.1 Jatrophihabitans sp.
GAACGCGGTCATGAGCAGCAGGAACGCGAGCGAGACCACCACGACGATCAGCCACACGATGCGTTGTGAGATCTTCGCGGTGAAGTCGACGTAGCTGGCGGTCGTCCCCACGACGTACGTCCGGGCTGGGACGGTGGGGAGAACCGAGTCGCGAAGTTGGTTGACCAGATGGGTCGTCGCGCTTGCCTGCGGCGACGAGGCCGGCACGACGTTGACGACGGCCGTCGTGTTCGCTTGGTTGACCGTCGGCGCGCCCACCCCCGCAACGTCCGGCGTCTTTTGCAGCGTGCTGGTCAGTTGGCCGAGCAGGTTCTGGTTCTGCTGCGTGGAGTTGCCCGGCGGGAAGGACACGACGACGGTGAGAGGACCGTTCGTGCCGGGGCCGAAGCCCTGCGCAATCAGGTCGTAAGCGCGGCGGATGCTCTCCGAGGTCGGGTTCGTGCTCGCATCGAGTTGGCCGAGGCGCAGCGAGAACAGCGGGATGGACAGGATTACCAGCACTGCCGTGGCCCCGAGTGCCCAGCCCGTGGGCCGGTCGCTCACCCGGCGACCCCACCGCGCGAACCCGCTGCGTTCGTGCGCGGCATCCGCCGCGGCTGCGAGTTCGGCGGCAGAGGCAGCCGCCTGGGCCTCGTCCTGCCCTGCGGTGGCGCGCCGCTCCGCACGCAGGGTGCGCAGCGCCCGCACGTTGCGTCCGGCGACCCCCATGAACGCGGGCATCAGCGTCAGTGCCGCAAGCACCGTAATTGCGACCACGATCGCCGATGCGAGCCCCAGCGCGCCGACGAACGGCACGTCGGCGACATATAGGCCGAGAATCGCGACCACGACGGTGCCGCCGGCCACGACGATGGCCGCTCCCGAGGTGCCGGTTGCTCGGCCGGCCGACTTCACGACCGGAACGCCGTGGTCGAGTTGCTCGCGATGGCGGGCGAGCATGAACAGCCCGTAGTCGACCGCGACGCCAAGGCCGAGCAGGGTGGCGACGGTCGGGGCCGTTGTCGGGAACGTCATCGTGGCCGCCAGGAGGCCCACCAACGACACGCCGGCAAAGACACTGAACAACGCGGAGATGAGCGGCAGCGCCGCGGCGACGACCGAGCCGAACATCGCCAGCAGCAGGACGAGCGCGCACGACAGACCGATGATCTCCGACGCCTTGTCATTGGTCTGCTGTCCGATCTGCCCGGCACCCCCGCCGTACTCCACCTGCAGACCCGCTGACCTGGCCGGTGCGGTCGCATCGTCCAGCCGATGCAGATACGCGCTGTCCAGCGACGCGGGGACAACGTCCCACGACACCGTGCCGTAGGCGATCGTGCCGTCCTTCGAGACCAGCGGCGAGGGCGAACCACTGGCGAACGGGCTGACCGTGCTGACGACGTGCGGCAGCTTCGCCACGTTGGTCATCGACGTGTTGACCGCGTCCCCCGCGGCCGACACCTGGCCGGTGTGCGCATGGAAGACGATCTGGCCGGCGTTGCCGCTTTGGCTGGGAAACTCCTTCTGGAGCACCGCCTTTCCGGCCGACGACTGACTACCCGGCACTCGGTAGTCGTTCGAGAATTGACCGCCGAAGGCGGCTCGGAGCGCGAGCAGCGCAGCGAGCACCAGCAACCAGGCGAAGATCACGATCCAGTGCCGGCGGGCGCACCAGCGCCCAAGCGCGTCCAGGAAGCCGTTCATCACGCGACGATGCGCCGCATGTCGCACGGCGTCCCTAGGGATCGTCCCTAAACCTCGCCCGCGAAGGGATATTCGGCACCAACCGGACCAGCGCCCCACACCGGGAGCGCGACGTCACGGCGGGAGTGGACGCCTAGCTTCGCCAGGATGTTGCCGACGTGGTACTCCACAGCCTTGACGCTGACGACGAGTTCGCTTGCTATCTCGCGGTTGGTGAACCCGTCCGCGATGAGTTCGGCGACCGCATGTTCACGCTCTGTCAGAATCCGCTCGGCATCGAGCCGGTCGGCTGCCTCGTCGACGGCTACGCCGGCCACGCGCAGTGCCGCTGTGGACGCGTCGCACAGGGGGTCGGCACCCAGGCGAGTGAAGATGTTCCGCGCGGCGAGCAGCGGCGACACCGCGGCGCGGCGCCGGCCCCAATCGAGCAGCACCCGGCCGTACTGCAGCGCCACGACGCCCTCGGCGAGCGACGGTGCGTGTTCTCCCGCCAACCGATCGTTGTCCGGCATTGCCGGGCCGCCCAGTCGCAGCCATCGCGTGGTGACGCTGTCGCCAAGCAGCCGACGCCAGCCGGCGCCCAGCCGGTCGATGCCGTGCGCGGACGCGCCGAGCAGCGCAAGCACGCGGTGAGTGCGCAGTCGTCGCAGCACGAACAACAACACGAGCAGCGACGCCGCGTCCGCCCACTCGACGTCGTCGACCAGGAGGATCACAGTCGCGTTGCGCTGCGCGGCTTCGACGTCGGCCAGCAACCGCCACCCGACCTCGAACGCGCTCTCCCCGAGTCGTGGCGGTGCGCTTCCAGGGACTGGGGGCAGCAGTTGCTCGACGACGCCGAACGCGAGGCCGGTCTCGGTGGGGTCGCCGGCGGCGGACAGCACCGCAACGTCAGGCCTGCCGGAGGCGAAACCGCGCAGCAGTGCACTCCTGCGGGCGTTCGCCGCACCCTGCACCACGGCAATCCGAGGCTCACCACATCGCGCTTCGTCCAGCGCTTCACTGAGCTCGCGTAGTGCCGATTCGCGGCCGACGAATCGTGCAACGCCGTCACCAACCATGGCGCCCCCTCGCTCACCCAATGCTAGGTGTGCGGACGCGCGTAGAACCGGGTCACTGGTCCCGACCTCGTCGACCTAACGAGCGGTGCGCGGGACCGGTATAAGGACGAGAAAGGTCCGAACCAGCGGGGTCCGCCTCACGGCGAGTGGCACACCGCGGCTTCAGCCGAACGATCGTCCGCGGCGGCGGTAAGTGTTTGGAGCCCGGGGGATTTGTCCCCGCTGGTTCGGACAGTGGTTACAACCTGCGGTACCTGGTGGATATTCCGCACGGGTAGGGGTAGCTCTACTGGTGCCGGGCGCTGCCGACCGCATAGGTTAGGCTTACCTAACTTCTTGCCGCACCGCTACGACGAAGGGACGGTCCGTTGGGACTCGGACAGACGCTGCTACTCGGTTTCATCGCGGGAGTAACGATCTTCATCGGTATCCCGGTCGGGCGGATGCGGACGCCGGCGCCGACCTTGCGGATCATGCTGAACAGCATCGCGGTCGGCGTCCTGCTGTTCCTGGTATGGGACGTGCTCTCGGCGGCGTGGGAGCCGATCGACACCGCGTTGACGAAGGTGCATGACGGCCACGGCGGCCTCGGGTCGGCGTTCGGTTACGGCGTGCTGTTCGTCCTCGGCCTCGCGGTGGGGCTGTTGGGCCTGGTTGCCTGGGAGCGCTACCTGGGCCGCGAGGCGCGCGCCGCTCGCCGCGTCGAGGCGCGTGCCGAGCAGGTCACTGCCGTCGAGTCCGACGGCGGGTCGGTGGTCACCGCCACCCGCACGACGACCCTCGTTGCCGACCCGCTCGGCGCCGCGCGACGGCTGGCGCTGCTGATCGCGGTCGGCATCGGGCTGCACAACTTCGCCGAGGGACTTGCCATCGGCCAGTCGGCAGCCCGCAGCGAGGTCGCGCTCGCGACGATGCTCGTCATCGGCTTCGCCCTGCACAACGCCACCGAAGGTTTCGGGATCGTCGCCCCCCTGGCCGGCGACCTTGATGAGACGGGCGCGCCACGCCGGCCGAGTTGGGGCTACTTGCTGGGGTTGGCGGCGATCGGCGGAGCGCCGACGTTCCTCGGCACGCTGGTCGGCCACGGGTTCACCAGCGAAGCGGTCAGCGTCGTCTTCCTGACTCTCGCGGCCGGCTCGATCATCTACGTGGTGCTGCAACTCGTAGGGGTCGCTGCCCGGGCCCGGCGCGCGGACCTGCTCGCCTACGGCCTGCTCATCGGGCTGATCGCCGGGTTCCTCACCGACGCGATCGTCACCGCCGCCGGCGCCTGAAACGACGTAAAGTCAGCGAGCCGCGAACCAAACCAGGCAGAACACCCCAGCGGCGATGCAGTACGCGCCGAATGGCCGCAGCGAGCGGTTTGCCAGGTAGCGGGTGAGAAACCGTACCGCCAGATACGCGCCGACTCCGGACAGAATCGACGCGAATACGATCTGCGCGCGGATGCCGTCGCCCAGGGGGCCGGAGAGGTCACCGAGCTTGAGCACGCCGGCCGCCAAGATCACCGGCGTCGCGAGCAGGAATGAGAACCGCGCCGCGTCCTCGCGCTTCAACCCGGCAAGCATGCCGGCGCTGGTTGTCACGCCCGACCGGGAGATGCCCGGCGCCAGCGCGAGTATCTGCGTCGCGCCGATGACGACCGCCTTGGGCACCCGGACCTGCGCGATGCGCCGGTCGGAGATCGGCCCGCTGATCCGTTCGTCCACGTACTCGGCATCTTTGTCCTGCCGGCGATAGCGTTCTATGCCGATCAGAATCAGTCCGTTGACGATCAGGAAGCACGCCGTCGGCACTGGACGCGACAGCGTTGTGCGGAAGAAGTGCTCACCCAGCAAACCGGCGATGCCCACTGGGATGGTGCCGAGCACCAGCAGCCAGGCGAGGCGCTGGTCCGGGTCGGCGATCTCACGGCGTCCGATGCTGACGAAGAATGCGCGGATGATCCGCACCCAGTCACGCCAGAAATAGATGATCAGTGCGATTGCGGTTGCGACGTGCAGTCCGACGATGAACGCCAGGTACGGCGACTCCGGGCTGCGAACGTCGAGGTCATGGGCCCAGGATCCGCCCACGACGGCCGGGATGAGCACGCTGTGGCCCAGGCTGGATATCGGGAACAGCTCCGCGACACCCTGGAACGCTCCGACGACACCGGCTTCGAGCCAACTCAGATGAGACACCAGTGCAACCTAGTGAATTCGGATTGGGGGCGCACTGAGGGCACGGCCGGTCGGTGACGAACGGCTCATGCCGCCTTTGCGATCACGTTGTCCGCATACCGGTTCAGGTGATCGATCTTCTTCTGCAGCGCCTCGGTGTCCGGACCCACGATGTACGGCATGCGGAACCCGACTATGACGTCGGTGACGCCGCGATCCTCGAGCCGCTTGATGCCGTCCACCGTGTAGGCGTCCAGCGATATGACATGCACCTCGAACGGCTTGTCATCGAGGCCTTCTGCCTTGCGGATGGCGCCGATCTTGGCGAGCAGCGCGTCCAACTCCTCGGTAGTGCCGCCACCGTGCATCCAGCCGTCGCCGCGGAGCACCGCTCGGCGCAGGGCGGCGTCGGCGTGGCCGCCCACGAGGAGCGGGATCGGCTCGGTGGGCACCGGGCAGATCTTGATCGCGGGGATGTCGTAGAAATCCCCGTGGAACTCGAAGTAGCCGCCGGCGGTCAGGCCACGCACGATGTCCATGCACTCGTCCATTCGCCGGCCACGCTTCTCGAACGGCACGCCCATGATCTCGAAGTCCTCGCGCCACGGGCTGATGCCCACGCCCAGCGCAAGCCGGTTACCGGTGAGCGTCGCTACTGACGCGGCTTGCTTGGCAACCAGAACCGGCGGGCGCACGGGCAGCTTCAACACGAACGGCGTGAATCGAAGTGTCGAGGTAGCCGCGCCCATCGCCGCGCAGAGGACGAAGGTCTCGATGAACTCTTTGTCCTCGAGGAAGGTGCGGCTGCCGTCCGGCGTGTACGGATAGACGCTGTCCGAGTCCTTCGGGTAGGCGAGGCTGTCGGCCACCGTGATGCTTGCGTAACCGGCAGCCTCGGCGGCTTGCGCGAGCGGAAGGTAGAAGCCGGCGTCGGTCATCGCCTCGGCGTAGGTGAATCGCACGGAGAAAGTAGAACCTGTTCTCGTTCCTCGTGCAAGGCCGGCGGTTACTCCGGTAGGCCGAACTGCGAGCGCTTCGACGGCGGGACGAGGTCGGCGTACTCGCTGTGCTTCTCGAGGAACGACCGGACGAACGGGCAGTAGGGCAGCACCCGCAACCCGCGACTGCGCGCGTCGTCCAGGGCGGCGCCGATCAGCTTCGACCCGAGGCCGTGGCCCTCGTACGCGTCGTCGATCTGGGTGTGGAGGAAGTCGGCGTCCTCACCATGCAGGCCGTATGCGGTGTAGCCGGCCAGGGCCCCGTCGACGTAGATCTCGTAGCGCGACAGGTCCGGGTTGTCCCGCACCTGCACGTCGTCTGCCATGCCCACGACTCTATGTGGTCACGCGTGGCTTGTAGGGCCAGTGCTCAGTCGGCGTCCTCGAGCCGGAACCCGATCTTCATGCCCACCTGGAAGTGCGCGACCGCGCCATCGGCGACCTGGCCGCGGATCTCGGTGACCTCGAACCATTCGACGTTGCGCAGGGTCTGCGCCGCGCGATCGATCCCGTTCCGGATGGCTTGCTGCACGCTATCCGGGGAGCTGCCGACGATCTCGGTGACGCGGTAGACGTGGTTGGGCATTTCCCACCTCCCGACGGTGAAGGACAGCCTAGGCCAAAGCTGCGATCCGGGGCGGTTAGTGCCCGAGCAACTCCCGCAGCATGTGCATCGCGATCGTCACCGCGCGGGTTCGCACGTCCGAACGGCTGCCGGGGATCACCACGCGTCGGGCGATGGCGCGGTCCACGGTGCCGGCGTGCAGGTACACCAGGCCGACCGGCTTGTCCGGCGTGCCTCCGTCCGGGCCGGCGATACCGGTCGTGCTGACGCCGATGTCGGTACCGAGCAGGGCGCGAACGCCGTCGGCCATCGCCTGGGCCACCTCCGCGCTCACGGCACCTACTCGCTCGATCAGATCGGCGGGAACGCCGAGCAGGTCGACCTTGGCCTCGTTGGCATAGCTGGTAACGCCACCGATCAGGTACGCCGACGAGCCGGGCCGGTCGGTGAGGCGGCCGGCAAGCAGGCCGCCGGTACACGACTCCGCGGTGGCAATGGTGCGGTGCTGCTCGAGCAGGGCGCGCGCCACGATCTCGTCGACCGTGCTTCCGTGCGGGGAGAAGAGGGTGTCCGGGTAGGCCTGCCCGATGACGGCGGCCAACTCGCCATACGCCGGCTCAGCCTCCGGCTGGTAGCGCGTCACGATCTCGAGCTCGCCGCCGCGAAGGCACGTCGTGATCTCCAGGCCGGCGAGCCGGTCCTCGTGTTCGCGCAACGTGGCGGCGAGTTCCGACTCCGGGGTACCCCAGAGTCGGATCGTCCGCTGGCGTAGCTCGGCTCGCCCGGACAGCGCGGCCTGCACGTTCGGATCCGCGGCGGCGGTCGGCCACATGGCTTGCAGTTCGCGCGGCGGCCCGGGCAGCACAACCACCGGGGGACCCGTTCGCCCGGCCGCGGGCGGGACGACCAAGCCCGCAGCCGTGCCGATCGGTTCGATCACCGCGGCACCCTCGGGCACCAGCGCCTGCTTGCGCGTCGCCGCCTCGGTCGCCACGGGGTCGAGCCGCCAGCCACGCCCGGCACTCAGCCGAGCGACCGCGTCCGCGATGTGCTGCTCGAGTGCCGGATCGAGCGCCATCGGCTGGCCCTGGAAGTCGGCGACCACCTGAGCGGTCAGATCGTCCGCTGTCGGGCCGAGGCCGCCTGAGGTCAACACGAGGTCGAGACCGGAGTCCACCAGGAAGGCCAACACGTTGCGCAGGTCCGCGGGACGGTCGCCGACTATGACGACATGGGCAATGTCCACGCCCAGCTTTCGCAGCTCCTCAGCCAGCCAAGGCCCGTTGCGATCTTGGACGCGGCCGGTGAGCACCTCGGTGCCCGTGACCACGATTCCGGCACGGCTCGCCACTGCGGCTCAGTCGTCGGGTGAGTCGTCTTTGTCGCCCGCTGACACGCCGAGCGTGTCGGAGAGCCCGGCGATGGAGATGACCCGGGCCGGACCCGCGGGCACGTTCACGATCTCCATCGTGACCTTGGCAGTGGCAGCTGTTCGCTTCAGCTCAACCAGCAGGCCGAGGCCGCTCGAGTCGATGAACGTGAGTTCCGACAAGTCCAGCGTCAGCGTTCGGATGTGTCGGGAGGCCAGCTCGTCCTCGGCGTGCTGACGCAGCTCTGCGACGCTGCCCAGATCGAGTTCACCGGCAACTGCCAAAGTTGATCGATCACCGTCTGCGCTGGAGTGCACGGTCAGCTCGGTCACGCGGACACCTTACGGCCCGACGCGGCGCAGGCTCGCACCACTACGCCCGGCGGATGGCGAGAGCCGTCACGTCGTCCTCGCGCACGTCGCCTTGCACCTGAGAGACCACCGACTTCAGCGCGCTCTCCACATCCTCGCGGGCGAGCTCGGGGGCACAGTCGCCCAGCCGTGCCAGCCCGATGTCGATGTGCTCGTCGCGGCGCTCGACCAGCCCGTCCGTGTAGAGCAGGAGCGTGTCGCCCGTACCGAACCGGAATGCACTCGATGTCCGGTCGTCCGGGTCCGTGCCAAGCGGCCGCCGCGGCGTGGTCCGCGCGAACTTCGCCGTGCCGTCGGCGCTGACGATCAGCGGCGCATAGTGCCCGGCGTTGACGAGTTCCATCGAGTCGGCGGTCGGGTCGATCAGGGCGAACACGAG
>DATFTS010000134.1:0-9610 GCA_035261645.1 Jatrophihabitans sp.
GTGTCGACCACCTGCACCGGCACCGGGGGGCGCGACACCGCGGTCGACGCCGTGTACGCCGTCGCACCAGCATCGCCGCGGGTGACCACGACCACGGCCGGCCCGAGCCCGAGCCAGCGCCGCGCGACGGACTCGACGGACTCGCCGGGACGCAGCCACGCGATGTCCTCCTCGCTGGTCTTCACCAGGTGCGCGAGCGGGATGGTCGCTTCGATCTGCGCGCGGGCGACGGCTGCGTCCGCCTGGAGAAGGGGACGGACGTTGGGGTCGTAGCTGATCACGGTCCCGCTGTCGCGCAGCGCGCGCACCCGTCGGGCAATCGCTGCGTCACCGGGCGGCAGCCACGACGCCAACGAGCCGAAATGCACAGCCGGCACGTCGTCGGGAATGCGCTGCAGTTCAGCGTCCGTCCACCGGAAATCCGCGGTGCCCTCGACGCCGAAGCGGTACTGCGCGGCGCCCGCTGCGTCGAGTTCCACCAGCGCCACCGTGCTTGGCTCGTGCGCCTCGACGGCGAGGGACAGGTCGACGCCGGAGCGCAGCGCATGATTGCGCAACACGGTGCCGAGCGGATCGCGCGAGAGCCGGCCGATGAAGCGCGCGGTCCAACCCAACCGCGCCAGCCCGATCGCGACGTTGTACGGGCTGCCGCCGGGTCGAGCGAGTCGGGGCTCGTCGTCACCGTTCTCGACGAGGTCGATCAGCGCCTCGCCGATCACCGCAAAGACCGGGGCCGTCATCGCGCAGACGCTACCTGCGCGGCGCCGCCACCGGCGACCTACCGACCGAGGTAACGCAGCGCCGAAGCTGCGGCGTTGGCACCGCACATGCCGTGCACGCCGGCCCCCGGCGGAGTGGCCGCCGAGCAGATGAAGACGCCGGGAATGCCGGTGCGATAGGGGTCGACGGCCACCCGCGGTCGCAGCAACAGCTGCACCGGGTCGTTCGCGCCGGCTGAGATGTCGCCGCCAACGAAGTTCGGGTTGTACGCCTCGAATTCGACGGGGCGGCGCACCGCTTGGGCGACGATCCGATCGCGGGTCCCTGGCGCGAACCGCTCGAACTGTGCGAGCACCGCCTCGGTGGCGTCGCCGTCGTAGCCGTGCGGCACGTGCGCGTAGGACCAGACGGGGTGGACGTCGCCGGCCGAGCGGCTCGAGTCGGCGAGGTACTGCTGCCCGACGAGGACGAACGGTCGCTGCGGCATCCGTCCGGCACACACCTGCGCCTCGGCGTCGGCGACCTGCTCGAACGTGCCACCCAGATGGACGGTGCCCGCACGCCGGCTCGCCTCGTTCGTCCACGGCACGCCGCCCTCAACGGCGAGGTCGACCTTGAACGCTGCCGGCCCGTAGCGGTAGCGGCGGTACGCCCGCTTGATCCGCGCCGGCAGCCGGTCGCCGGCAACCTGCAGGACGCCGCGCGGGGCGAGGTCAAGCAGGACGATGTCCGCGCCGAGCTCGTCCAACGACGTCACTGTTCGATCGGTCTCGACGGTGCCGCCGTGCTGGCGCAGGTCGGCCGCGAGGGCGTCAGTGATGGCCTGCGACCCGCCGCGTGCCACCGGCCACCCGAACCGGTGTGCGGACAGCGCCAGGGCCAGCCCCACGGATCCGCTGGTGGGGCTGGTGAGCGGTCGGAACGAGTGCGCGGCCACGCCGCCGAACAGGCCGCGGGCCGGTTCGTCCCGCCACCGCCGCACCAGCCACGATGCCGGCTGCAACGCGTGCAGGCCGAAGTCGGCCAACAGCAGCGGGTGCTCGGGCACATGCGCGATCGGGCGCAGCACGTCGGCCGTCAGGTCCTCGAAGCGCTGCGCCTGCCGCTCGAAGAGCCGCCGCCACGCGGGGCCGTCCGTGCCCAGGCCGGCCACCGTCTCGTCGAGCGAGCGCACGAGCACGCCGGCCCGCCCGTCGTCGAGCGGATGGGCCAGGTCGACTTCGGGCCAGCACCACTCGAGGCCGTGCCGGTCGAGGCCGAGCCCGCGCAGGAACGGCGAGCCGACCGCCAGCGGGTGCACCGCCGAGCAGACGTCGTGCAACAGCCCGGGCACGGTGAGTTGCTCGGTGCGCGTCCCGCCGCCGATCGTCTCGCGCGCCTCGATGACGGTGACCGTCAGTCCGGCCCGGGCAAGGACGACGGCGGCGGCCAGCCCGTTCGGGCCGGACCCCACGATGGTCGCAGTGGGCATCTAGGCAGGTTCCGGCTTGCGCGGGCGCGGCTGCGGCCGTGGGCGCGGGCTCGGCCTGGCGCGGCGCCGGCTCACCGACGGCGGCGCAAAGGCCCGCGGCTGGCTCGGCTCGACGTGGAACGAGACCTGCACCGGGATCGTCACATCGTCGGGCAACAGCCACGGCTGCCGGTCGACCATGTCGGCAACGCGCACCGTCCCTTCCTCCACCAAGCCGTCCGCCGCGTCGAGGATGCGGTAGCGCTGGGTAGGCCGACCGAACGGCTGCGCTTCCAGAGCGACGACCCGCACCTGCCCGGGCTGGAAGTGACAAGCGAACTGGACGGCGTGCAGCAGCGACTGGTCATGGAGGTGCCCGTCGCCGAAGTTCCAGCCGAGTGCCACACCAGCGATGATCTCCCCTTCCCGCACTGCGTACTGCGAGAGGTCCTCGACGGCGCGGGTGAGCAGCCCGTTGAGCGCGCGTCCGTGCGAGTGCATCGCCCGAAACGCCAGCCCGCGATACATCAACAGCTCGGCGGTTTCTTCGTCGTAGAGCCGCGCGAGTTGCCTCTGTGCGAGGGGCGCCGGCTTCACGAGGCAGTTGTCCAAGCGGTCCTCGGCGCCGTCCCTGCGGAACAGCCACACGCTGGTGGCCCAGTTGCCCGCGTAGTAGCGCATGGCGGGCAGGAACGACACGAGATCCGGGCGCACGTTGCCGATCACAGGCGCGGCGACGAGCAGCACGACAAGCACGGCCGCCAGGCCGGTGGAGGTCAACGTGTTCGAGCCCACCGCGGCGTAGTGGCCGAACAGGTACAGCGTCGAGTAGATGAAGAAGACGTTCCACTCCAGCGGCACGCCGAGCGGGAACGTCGAGGCGATGTGCAGGTGGAAGACCACCATGACGGCCACTGCGGCGATGGACAGCCATCCGCCGCGCGACAGGATCAGGATCAGCGGCACGGTGAACTCGACGACCGTGCCGCCGTGCGCCAGCAGTGCGCTCAGCCGTCCGGGGCGCAAGTCGTCCGGGTAGTCCCGGTACAGGCTGCGCTTGACACGCGTCGAGCGTTGCCACGGGGTGTTGCTGACCATCGCCGAGACCACGAACGGGAAGTGCCGGTTCAGCTTGGATGTCGCGGCGCCCCACCACATCGCGAGCATGCACAGCTTCAGGGCGAACACCATGTTCGTCGGTGGGAACAGGAAGACGACGAGCATCACCGCGTAGTGCTCGGGACGGGCAGCCAGGAACGGCGCCTTGTCGCGCAACCCGAGCACTGCCAACGCGACCAGCAGCACCGCGATCGGCCAGTTCGGCAGCGTGTCGTAGGGGTAGCCGTGCGTCGAGCCCGCGGCCAGCAGCACGGCGCCGTCGGCCAGCACGGCGACGTAGAGCGCGATGTCGACAGGTGTGCGCCGCCAGCCGCGGGTGAACGGCACCCGGTCGGGCCACGGCGGCAGGCGCAGCGTCTCAGGTTGCAGCCAGTAGAGGAAGCCGCCCACCGGCGGGATGAACCGCAACGTCAGCGGGAACGAACCGCAGCCCAGCCCGAGGATCTCCCAGAGCAACGTCCAGACGACGAACTTCTGGTAGGTGATCGGCTCGGTCCACCATGATCCGAAGTCGGCCAGCCCGCCCACGTGTGAGGTGGCGGCGACGACGAGCATGCCGCCGAGCACGTAGAGCGCAACCTTCAGCAGGTAGACGTAGTAGATCGCCTGTGGCGTGCCGAAGCCGTTGAGCGCCCAGTCCTTGGCGAGCGGCTCGAGGCGCCGGTGGTGCGGCAGCGAGCGCCATTCCTCGAGGTCGATGTCGGGCAGCCGAGGGCTGGTGAACCCCACCCCACCACCTCCGTCCGCAGGCGCTGGCTACGGTAACGCCGCTGCGGGCGAAGCGCGACAGGAACTGCGGCGCCGGAAAGTTTGCGATCCGGACAGATCCGACGCCGCCGCCGTCACGAATTCCTTTATGACGCGGAGCCGGTCCGCGCCGCATCTGAACGGGGGTTCGTCGATGTCCGATTCGACGCGTCGAGCGTTTCTGACGACAGCGGGGTTGAGCACCGCTGCCGGGGTGGCCGCGGTGGTCGCCCCTGCGGCTGCGGAGGCCGCAGATGAGACGGCGTTGCCCGCCGATTCGCGTGGCGCCATGGCCGCGTACATCCATGACGTTCGCACCGGCGAGGTAGCGCTGATGATCGAGGGCCGTGAGGTCCTGATCAAGGACAAGCGGTTGGTCGCTCGACTTGCCCGTGCCTTCGATCACGCCCGCCGCAGCTGAGGGGGCAGCCATGTCATCACACCGGGAAGCGCCCGAGATCTCGAAGGACCCGTCCGCTGACAACACCGACGTGTACGCGTTCGTCAGCCCGGACGCGCCGAACACCGTCACGCTGATCGCCAACTTCATCCCGTTCGAACTTCCCTATGGCGGTCCGAACTTCAACGAGTTCGCCGACGACGTGCGCTACGAGATCAAGATCTCGCACTCGGCGGACGCTCGCGCCGACATCACCTATCGATTCGACTTCACCACGACAATTCGCAACCCGGACACGTTCCTTTACAACACCGGCCCGATCACGTCGCCGACCGATCCGAACTGGAACCGGCCGCAGACGTTCCGGGTGTCGCGGCTGCGCCGGCGCCACGAGGGCGAGCACGAGGTGCATGTGCTTGCCGACGGCCTCTCCTGCCCGCCGGTCAACGTCGGCGTGCACAGCACACCCAACTATCCGGCGCTCGCCGCGATGACGTATCACCACCTCGGCGGGGGCCGGAAGGTCTTCGCCGGCCAGCGCGCCGATCCCTTCCACGTCGACGTGGGCAGCATCTTCGACCTCGGCGATCTGCGACCGTTCCAGCCGTTCTACGACGTGCCACCGATGCTCGGCAAGATGCCGGGCGTCAACGGGCTGCGCGGCCTGAACGTGCACACCATCGCGCTGCAGGTGCCGATCGCGGACCTCACCCGCGGCGGCCGCACCCCGACCAACGTCATGTCGCCGGACGCGGTAATCGGCGTGTGGGCCACCGCCAGCCGCGCCTCGACCCGGGTCTTCGATCGACGGCACGGTGAGACGCGCAACCTGGGCCACTTCGTGCAGGTGTCCCGGCTGGCCAACCCGCTCGTCAACGAGGTCATCAACCCGATGTCCGAGAAGGATCGCTGGAACGCGCTCGAGCCGAGGCACGACGCGGAGTTCGCCAAGTACGTGCTGCATCCCGAGCTGGCCGACTTGATCGCGAACGTGCTTTACAAGGGGACGTTCCCTCACCTCGCCGCCTACGTCGACGCCAAGAAGCCGCGCGCGGATCTGGCAGCGATCCTGCTCACCGGCATCCCGGCCGGCGTGGTGAAGGGCTTCCAGAACTTCACCGGCCCGGTGCAGGCGGACCTGCTCCGGCTCAACGTCGCCGTGCCGCCAACTGTGACCCACCCCAACCCGATCGGGCTGGTAGCCGGCGACCCGGCCGGGTTCCCGAACGGACGCCGGCTGATCGACGACGTGACCGCGATCGAGCTGAAGGCGATCGCGGGTGCCACGATCCCGCTCGTCGACCCCAGCTTCACGCCGGATGCCGCGGCCGGCCTGTTGAACGACGGCACGACGAGCGACAACACGCCCTACGGCGTCGAGATGCTGCCGTCCTTCCCCTACGTTTCCAACCCGAACAGCGGCTTCACCACGCTGCCGGGGACGCCAGGTGGTGGCTTGTGACCGAGAACCCCGGTGCTGGCGCCGGCGCGGTGCTGCTCGACATCGGCGGCGACGTGGGAGCCGTCGTCGTCGCCGCGCCGGCTCACCTCGCCGGCGCGGAGATCGAGATCTGCCCGGAGGGTCGGCGCAGCGACGAGCCGGACGAGGGTCGTGGCTGGTGGGCCGGTGAGTGGCGTGCGCATCCGTCCCACGTGGCGTGGCCGCACGTCGCGGTGCTGCGCCGCCGCACGCCGACGGGGGCGCAGTTCGCCGCGGTGTTTCCCGGGCTACGGGCCGGAAGCTACGAGCTCTGGCTCCGTCCGGCGCAGCCGACCGCGGTGGTCGTCTCGGTGGCCGGTGGCGAGGTGACGTCGATCGCCTGGCCCAAGACCCAAGCCGGCTAAGCGGTCAGGGCTGGTACGGGCCGAGCGGGACGGCCCGTCCGCCCGCGCGGTAAAGCGAGCTCGGCAGCGGGTGGCCTACCGCGCGCTCGGTGACGCGTGCGGCCTCGACCACCGCGGCGAGGTCGACTCCTGACGTGACGCCGGCGTCCTCGGTCCAGTAGGCGAGCTCCTCGGTGGCGATGTTGCCGCTGGCGCCGGGCGCAAACGGACAACCGCCCAGACCTCCGATGCTGGCGTCCAGCTGCCGCACGCCGTTGAGGATCGCGGCGAGCGCGTTGGCCTGGCCGGTGCCGCGGGTTTCGTGGAAGTGCACGCCGAGCTCGAGGCCGGGCGCTTCCTCGCAGACGGCGTCGATCAGCGCCACGGTGCGCTTCGGCGTCACTGTGCCGATGGTGTCCCCGAGGCAGAGCTGGTCCGCGCCCTGCTCCACCGCGGCCCGTACCACGTCGAGCGTGCGAGCCGGCGGCGTAGGCCCGTCGAACGGGCAGTCCCAGGCGGTAGCGATGATGACCTCGAGCGAGCCGTCCGCGTCATGCGCGAGAGCAGCGATCTCGCTGATGACAGCGGCTGCGTCGGCGGTCTTGCGTCCGGCGTTGGCGAGGCTGTGTGAGTCGGAGGCCGAGACGACGTACTCGAGGTTCGGAACACCGGCGTCGATCGCCCGAACCGCCCCCCGGACGTTCGCCACGAGCGCCGAGAAGTGGACGTTCGGCCACTGGCCGAGGTGGCGGGCGAGCTCGTCCGCGTCTGCGAGGGCCGGCACGGCCTTGGGCGAGACGAAGCTCGTCACCTCGATGCGCAGGACTCCGGTGGCGACGATGGCGTCCAACATCGCCAGCTTGTCCTCGAGGGGAACCGGCGCTTCCAGCTGCAGACCGTCACGCATCCCGACCTCGCGGATGTCGATGCGATCGGGCAGGTCAAGCACGCTCATGATGTGACCGTATCCCCCCTCGCCCGCTCAAACAGCACGTGGGATGTAGGAATGCGGGCCGTCCATCGCCGGTTTGCTCTGGTGTGAAGATCCCCGGTCCTGATCATCCGATAGTCATCGAGCCGGCGCCCGAACGAGTGGTCGTTCGTGCAGCGGGGCGCGTCGTCGCCGACACGAAGTCGGCCCTGCGCTTGCGCGAGGCCAGCTATCCGCCGGTGTATTACGTGCCGCTCGCCGATGTCGATGAGTCGGTGCTCCGGCACTCGGACACCAAGACCTACTGCCCGTTCAAGGGCGACGCGTCCTACTACGACATCGTCGCCGACGATGCCGAGGTGTCCGACGCGATCTGGACCTACCAGGAGCCGTATCCGGCGGTGGCCGAGATCGCCGGGCACGTCGCCTTCTACCCGCACTTGGTGGAGATCAGCGCCGACGCGGCCTGAGATAGCGTCGCGGCCGTGTCCGTCGTCGACGAACTTCGCGCGGCCGGCTGCGTCTTTGCAGAAGACGAGGCCAGGCTGCTCCAGGCTGCGTCGCACACGTCGGATGAGCTGACCGCGCTGGTGGCGCGGCGCGTCGCCGGCGAGCCGCTCGAATACATCCTCGGGTGGGTGCAGTTCTGCGGTCTGCGCCTCGCGGTCGGCCCTGGCGTCTTCGTCCCACGGCAGCGAACCCAGGTGCTCGCGCGGCAGGCCGCTGCGTTCTGCGGGGCCGGGGCCGTCGTGGTTGATCTCTGTTGTGGCTGCGGTGCGGTGGCTGCCTCGGTGCGGGCAGCGGTCCCTGACGCCGACGTCCACGCGGCCGATGTCGACCCGGTCGCTGTCGCGTACGCCCAGCGCAATCTCGGTGCGCAGGTCTACCTCGGCGACCTCTACGCCGCGCTGCCGCCCGATCTGCGCGGACGGATTGACGTGCTGACCGCGAACGCCCCGTACGTGCCGTCCGAGGCGATCGCCACCATGCCGCCGGAGGCCCGGCTGCACGAGCCGCAGGTGGCGTTGGACGGCGGCCCGGACGGACTCGACGTGCTGCGCCGGGTGATCGCCGGCGCGCCTGACTGGCTGGCGCCAGGCGCTCACCTGCTCGTCGAGTCGAGCAGGCACCAGGCGCAGGCGCTGGTCGCCGACATGACGCGTCGCGCCCTTGTCGCGACGGTGGTGTCGGACGAGAGCGCGACCGTCGTCGTCGCTGAGTTCAGGCGTCCTGCATGAATCCGATGACGTTGCCGGCCGGGTCTTTCACCGTCGCCACCTTCCTGCCACCGCCGACGTCGTGCGCCTCCTCCACGGACTCGGCGCCGGCGTCAAGCAGCGTCTTCACCGCGGCGCCGATGTCGTCGACCGGCCGGAACCACACTCCGCCCACGAGGCCGCGGCTGTGCCCGTTCGGGTCCAGGCCGATCTCGACACCGTCGGCGCGATAGCCCACGTAGTACGGCTCGTCCATGTACGGCTCGGTGCCGACGTACGCGGTGAAAACGGCCTTGCTCGCCTCGAGGTCGCGCACCGGGTAGATGACGGTTTGCAAGCTCATCTCGGTCCTCTCTCGTCACACCGGCGCGGTCTCGCCGGTCAGTGGTATGACCGGCGTTGACGGAGGAATGTGACATGGCCGAACAGGATTGGCTCGCGGCGGGTTTCGAGGAACATCGCCCGCACCTGCACGCGGTCGCGTATCGCATGCTGGGCTCGCCCAGCGAGGCCGACGACGCGGTGCAGGAGGCGTGGCTGCGGCTGAGTCGCACGGACACCAGTGACGTCGACAACCTCGGCGGCTGGCTGACCACAGTCGTGTCGCGGGTGTGCCTGAACGTCTTGCAGTCGCGCAAGACGCGCGGGGAGCAGCCGCTGGAATCGCATGACGCCCCGACAGCCGCGATCGGCCCGGAGGGTGAGGCGGTACTCGCCGATTCGGTGGGCTCCGCGCTGCTCGTCGTGCTGGACACGCTGACGCCCGCTGAGCGGCTGGCGTTCGTGCTGCACGACCTGTTCGCGGTGCCCTTCGACGACATCGCGCCGATCGTCGGCAAGTCCGCCGCTGCGGCGCGCCAGCTCGCCAGCCGCGCGCGCCGGCGCGTCCAGGGCGCGTCCACCGAACCGGACCGCGCCCGGCAACGCCAGGTGGTGCACGCATTCCTGGCTGCTTCGCGGTCGGGTGACTTCGCGGCGCTGCTCGGCTTGCTCGACCCGGATGTCGTCGTGCGGGCCGACGGTGCCGCGGTGCGGATGGGTGCCGATGCCGAGGTGCGCGGAGCCTCCGCAGTTGCCGAGACGTTCGCCGGACGGGCCCGCGCCGCGCGGCCCTTTGAGGTGGACGGGCTGGCCGGGCTGGTGTGGTCCGTGGGCGGTGATCCGCGGGTGGTCTTCGACTTCACCGTGGTGGACGGCAGGGT
>DATFTS010000135.1:0-5848 GCA_035261645.1 Jatrophihabitans sp.
CGGCTGGGGGCCGGTCACCGTCGCCGCCGGCGCGGACATCTCGTTCCTGCTCCCCGCGCGCGTCGGCGACCTGTTGGAGGCCGAGGCGGCCGTGCGGGTGCGTCACGGCCGGAGCGGCATCTACGACGTCACCGTCCGGCGCGGGGACGACGTGATCGCCGAGTTCCGCGGCCGCAGCACCGAACTGCGCCGATGACCTAGGACCCGCGAGGGCGCTCGTCGATCACGCGCCGCATCTTCCCGACCGACCGCTCGACGCCGTCGGGGTTCAGCACGTCCACATGCACCGTCACGCCGATCACGTCCTTCACCAGCCGGGCCAGCTGCTCCCCCGCCGCCGCCGCGTCCTCGGCGGTCGCGTCAGCGCGCCGTTCGACCCGGACGGTCAGCTCGTCCAGGCGACCGGTCCGGCTGAGCACGCACTGGAAGTGCGGCGCGAGCGCCGGCACCCGCAGGATCAGCTCCTCGATCTGCGTCGGGAAGAGGTTCACTCCACGCAAGATGATCATGTCGTCGGACCGGCCGGTGATCCGGTCCATGCGTCGCATGCCGGGACGGGCGGTGCCCGGCAGCAGCCGGGTCAGGTCGCGGGTGCGGTAGCGAATGACCGGCATCGCTTCCTTGCTCAGCGAGGTGAACACGAGTTCGCCCGGGCTGCCGTCCGGCAGCACCTCGCCGGTGACCGGGTCGACGATCTCCGGATAGAAGTGGTCCTCCCAGATGTGCAGGCCATCCTTCGTGTCGACGCACTCCTGAGCGACGCCGGGGCCCATCACCTCCGACAGCCCGTAGATGTCCACCGCGTCGATGTCCAAGGCCTCTTCCAGCTCACGGCGCATGTCGTTGGTCCACGGTTCAGCGCCGAAGATCCCCACCCGAAGTGACGTCAACCGCGGGTCGATCCCGACCCGCCGCAGCTCGTCGACGATCGCGAGCATGTACGACGGCGTCACCATGATCACCTGCGGACGCAAGTCGCGGATGAGCACGGCCTGTCGCTCGGTCATGCCACCCGATACGGGGATGACGGTGCAGCCGAGCAGCTCAGCACCGTAGTGAGCGCCCAGCCCTCCGGTGAACAGGCCGTACCCGTAGGCGACATGCACCCGATCCCCGGGTCGGCCACCCGCAGCTCGGATCGAACGCGCCATCAAGCCGGCCCAGGTGCGGATGTCGGCGGCGGTGTACCCGACCACTGTCGGCCGGCCGGTCGTTCCCGACGACGCGTGCACCCGCGACACCTTCTCCATCGGCACCGCGAACATCCCGTACGGATAGTTCTCCCGCAGATCGTCCTTGGTAGTGAAGGGCAGCGCGGCGACGTCGTCCAGCGACATGATGTCGTTTGGGTGCAGGCCGGCCGCGCTGAACGCATCGCGATAGTGCGCAACGTTCTCGTACGCGTGGCGGACCGACCACTGCAACCGTTGCAACTGCAGCGCTCGCACCTCGTCGACCGACGCCCGCTCGATCGGCTCCAGCTCGTCCGGCCGCGGTGTGCGGTCCTGCATGCCTTCCTCCTGCCCTTGCAACTGCGCCACGCGCAGACACGCCCCCGAGGCTAAGGTCACGGCATGTCCGAGCGCCGTCACCTGCCCTCGCCGGTGAGCTTGATCCGCCGCCGGCCGCGGCACAAGGCCGGCGCTGCGGCGCCGGTCGAGTTGGCGGACGCGGCGCCGGCCCGGTCCGGCTTGGTGGACGCAGCGATCTACAGCGACGGCGAGCGGCGCACGTCGTGCGGTTCGCTCAGCGACGCCTTCCGCGCACTGCGTCAGCAGCCGGCCGGGATGGCGTGGATCGGCCTTTACCGCCCGAACGCACAGGAGCTGTCCACTCTCGCGGCCGAGTTCCATCTGCACCCGCTCGCGGTAGAGGATGCCATCACCGCGCACCAGCGTCCGAAGCTCGAGCGGTACGGCTCCACGCTGTTCGTGGTGTTACGGGCGGCCCGCTACCTCGACGACGTGGAGCAGGTCGAGTTCGGTGAGCTGCACGTATTCGTCGGTGCGGACTTCGTCATCACAGTGCGGCACGCAGAGTCGCCCGACCTCGCCATGGTGCGCAAGCGGCTCGAGACCGACTCCCAGTTGCTCGCACTCGGGACCGAATCGGTCCTCTACGCCATCCTCGACGCGGTGGTCGACGGATACCTGCCCGTCGTCGCCGGCATCGAGAACGACGTCGATGAGATCGAGACGCAGGTGTTCGACGGCGACCCGGCCGTGTCGCGGCGGATCTACGAGCTCTCGCGCGAGGTAGTGGAGTTCCAGCGCGCAGCGTCGCCGCTCACCGGCATGCTCGCCTCGCTGTCAGCCGGCTTCGACAAGTACGGCGTCGATGAAGAACTGCGTCGCTTGCTGCGCGATGTGGCCGACCACGTTGCACAGGTGAACGAGCGGTTGGACGGGCTGCGAGTGCTGCTGCGCGACATCCTCAGCGTTAATTCGATCCTCGTGGCGCAGAAGCAGAACGAAGAGATGACGGCCCTGAGCCGCACCAGCAACGCCCAGAACGACGAAGTGAAGAAGATCTCGGCGTGGGCCGCGATCGGGTTCGCCCCGACAACCGTGGCGTCGATCTACGGCATGAACTTCCGCAACATGCCGGAGCTGCACTGGTACCTCGGCTACCCCTTCGCCATCGGGCTGATGATCGTGATCAGCGTGGTGTTGTACCTCGCCTTCAAGCACCGCGGCTGGATCTGATCAGTGAGCCACAGGGACGGTCGCTAGCGTGGGGGCATCGTCCGCGCAAGGGAGCCCGTCCATTGATCATCGACTACCTGCTGTCGAAGGACGGCCTGCGCCTCGACCAGGTCGACGTGTCGTTGCACGGCGTGCGGCTCGGCCGGGACTCCTCCGGTTTCGTTGCTCAAGCCGCGGACGAGATCACCGGCACGATGCGCATTGCGCTCGCCGACCTGTCCGCAGCGATCGCGCGACCGGAGATCGTCAACCAGCTGCTGCTGGGCGTTCCGGGCATCGCCCGTCCGGAGCTTTCCTTCGTCAATGGTGACAACGGCGGCATCCGCATCGTCGGCAGCGTCGACGCCCTCGGCAGGCGCATCCCGATCACCGCGTCCACACACATCCGGGTGGCCAATGACAGGTTCATCGTGTCGCCGGTGCGGGTGGAAGGGATCCCGCTGTTGAGCGCGTTCCCTCTGCAACTGCCCGATCTCGAGATTCCGGCCAACCTCCCGCTCGGCCTGCGCTTCACCGATGTGACGACCGAGCCCGGCGCGATCGTGCTCACCTTCTCAGGCAAGGACGTCCGCTTCCACGCCACCGACGCGGCCCAAACGACCTGACGCGAAGCCGGGGCGGCGCCGCCACGCGACGCGTACGCCGTGGACGCACCACGCACAGAGGACGAGGATCGCAACGGCGACGATGCCGTCGAGCCACCAGTGGTTGCCAGTGACCACGACGACCAGCGATGTGATCACCGCGTGCGCCGGCCCGAGGTAGCGCCACTGGCTGCTGCTGACCCGCCAGGTGTAGTAACCCACCGTCATGGCCCATGCCACGTGCACCGACGGCATGGCGGAGAGCTGATCGATGGGCAGGCCGTGGTCGTACACGGACTGGCCGTAGCGCATGCCGGTGTCCACGATGCCGGGCAGCATCCGCGGCGGCGCCACCGGGAGCAGTTGGACCAGCAGGCAGCCAAGTGTCGTCCAGGCCATCACCTGGCGAACGGGGCGGTACCGGTCGCGGTGCCGGACGAACAGCCAGATGAGAAAGATCAGCATCGTCGTCATGTGCATGGCGGCGTAATAGAGGTTGGCGCCTTGGACGACCAGCCGATGCCCTAGGACGAACTGCTGCATCGTCCGCTCGGACGGCAGCGGCAGGTAGTGCTCGACATGCTGGATCCACCGGGCGCGGCCGAAAGCACCGCCCTTGCCGGTGACCGAGATGGCGCCGACGAGCTGCCACAACGCGTACAACACGCCGATCACCGCGGTCTCCCGCGCGAACGCGCCTACTGCGCGCACCGCCCGCCGGCTCGACGCGGCCATCGCGGTACCCGCCACCGTCAGCCCCGCAGCCACCTCGAACGAGTGCTGCCAGGAGAGGCCGACCGTCTGCACTCGCATGACTATGCCGGTTGCCGCCGCCTGTTGTCGCCGACCGTGGAAAACGCATGAAACCATCCCGAGCATCTGCCGAAGCTCGGCCGCGGATGGAAGTATGTCGGCGTGAGCGGCGGGCCGGGTGAGGGACGCTCTGGCTTCTCCGCGCCCGCTGACGAGAACTCCGAGCGCATCCATCAGCTCGCCAAAGTCACCGCGGAACTCGGCGCCGCCGACACGATCGACGCGATCGTCGATGCCGCCGTCACGCACGCGGCCGCCGCGATCCGCGCGGCAGTCACCACGCTGATGCTGCGCGAGGGCGACCACCTGCGCCTCGTCGGCGGACGCGGCCTGCGGCCCGGGATCCTGGAGCGCTGGCACTCGTTCCCGGTCGCCGACGCCAACCCCGCGAGCCAGGCTTTCCGTGAGGGCCTGCCGGTGCTGGTCAACAACCCGGATGACATCGGATCGCGCTACCCCGGAATGGCAGCGGACGTGCCCGCCGGGCGGTCGGTCGTCTGCCTCCCGCTCGGCTCGGGTGACGACCGGGTTGGAGTCGCCGGACTCACGTTCGACGAGGCGTGGCTGCCGGGGCCGCGCGAGCTGGATCTGCTGATGACCTTCGCCGCGGCATGCGGCCAGGCGGTGCGGCGGGTACGGGCGGCGGACGAGGCGGCGCAGCGTGCCTGGCAACTGCGCTTCCTGGCGGACGCGTCCGAAGAGCTGTCCCGCAGCCTTGACTACCGCGCGACGCTGACGCGCGTTGCCGAGCTGTGCGTGCCTGAGCTCGCCGACTGGTGCGCGGTGGACATCGTCGAACGCGAAGGCCTGGTCACCCTCGCCGTTGCGCACGCGGACCCGGCGAAGGTGGCCTGGGCGTGGGACATCCAGCGCAAGTACCCACCCGATCGCAACGCCCCGACGGGGGCCCCCAACGTCGTGCGCACCGGCCTCAGCGAGCTTTACGAGGACATCCCGGACGAGATGCTCATACACCGCTCCCGGGACGAGGAGCACCTTCGGCTCTCGCGCGAGCTGCAACTGCGCAGCGCGATCGTGGTGCCGCTGCGCGTGCGCAACCGCACGCTGGGCACCATCACGCTGATCCGGGCCGAGTCGGACCGCCGCTACGGTTCCCTGGACCTGCCGTTCGCCGAGGAGTTGGGCCGCCGCGCTGCGCTGGCCATCGACAACGCCCAACTGCACAGCGCAACACGTGACGTCGCGCGCGAACTGCAGCTAGCCGTTCTCCCCGCGCGCCTGGACACGATCCAGGGCTGGCCGATCGCCGTCCACTCCGACCCCGGCGGCAGCGCCCACATCGGCGGCGACTTCTACGACGCGCTCCCGTTGCCGGACAACCGGCTGGCTGTCTTCATCGGCGATGTGATGGGCCACGGCATCGACGCGGCAGCCGCGATGGCACACATGCGCGCCGCGCTGCGCGCGTATATCAGTGTCGATCCGACCCCCGCTGTCGTGCTGGGGAAACTCGAGAAGATGTTCGGCCTGCTCGGTACCACGCGGTTGGTGACGCTCGTGTTCGCCCTTATCGACCCGGCCGCCGACTCGGTGGAGCTGGTCAACGCCGGCCACTATGCGCCGCTGATCGTCAGCGCCGACGGCACGGCTAGGTTCGCGCAGACCACGCCCCGGCGGCCGCTGGGCACCGACCCGGACGACCGGACATCGAGTGCATTCCCGTTCGGTACGGGCGACACACTCCTGCTCTACACGGACGGGCTGGTCGAGCGCCGCGACGAACAC
>DATFTS010000136.1:0-9613 GCA_035261645.1 Jatrophihabitans sp.
GTTTCGGGACGGGCCGGGCCTAGGTGTGCGGCGCACCGAGTTGCACTCGCGGCTGCATGCGGCGGCCGAGCAGGCGGGCGTCGAGTTCGTCGATGAGCGCGTCACGAGCGTTGCGCAGAACGACGACGCGGTGTGCGTCGCAGGATGGCGCGCGCGCTACTTGGTCGGCGCGGACGGACTGCATTCGAACGTACGTCGGGCCGTCGGGCTACAGCGGTTGTCTAACTCTGCGCCGCGGTGGGGGCTGCGCGCGCATTACGCGGTGCAGCCGTGGGCTGATCACGTCGAGGTGCATTGGTCGCCGGCCGGCGAGGCCTACGTGACACCGGTCGCGCCAGACTGCATAGGAGTGGCGTTGCTGGGGGGCGCTCGCGTGCCATTCGAGCAGCGTCTTGCATCGTTTCCGGCACTGCGCGCGCGGTTGCCCGCCTCGCCCGTGGCAGATGTACGCGCGGCCGGGCCGCTGCGGCAGGACGTTGCACGCCGAGTTGCTGGTCGGGTCTTGCTCGTCGGCGACGCTGCGGGCTATGTGGACGCCCTCACCGGCGAGGGGTTGGCGATCTCGTTCGCGTGCGCGGCGGCGCTCGTGCAGCGCCTGGTAGCGGGCGACCCGGCGGCGTACGAGCACGACTACCGCCGCATCACCCGCCGATACCGCTGGATCACCTCCGCGCTGGTGGCCTCCACGCGTCGCTCGGTTGCACGGCGAGCGATCGTGCCGGTGGCGGCCGGCGCGCCGTGGCTGTTCGGTGCCGCGGTGAACCAGCTGGCCGGCTAACACGGGAGACTGTCATCGGGGCGATGCTGGAGTCGCACATAGGATCGCCGGGCGAGATCGCACCCGGCGCATCGCACCGACGAAAGATGCAGGCTCATGACCTCGGACGCCGACCAGCCCGCCGGGAAGACGACCGCGCGCCGACCCGAGGTGAGGGACCCAGCGTTTGAACGATTGCTCGCCTACCTCAAGGAGGGCCGCGCCTTCGACTTCACCGGGTACAAACGGACCAGCCTCAAGCGGCGGGTCTTGCACCGGATGGGCGACGTCGAGCTGGACTCCTTCGACGACTACAACGACTACCTGCAGGTGCACCCGGACGAGTTCACCGCGCTGTTCAACACCCTCTTGATCAACGTGACCAGCTTCTTCCGTGACGAGGAGACATGGAGCTATCTCGCCGAGGTTGCGCTGCCGGTCCTGCTGAAGACCACTGCTGACAACCCGCTCCGGGTGTGGAGTGCCGGGTGCGCGACCGGCCAGGAGGCTTACAGCCTCGCGATGACGCTCGTGGAAGCGATCGGGCCGTCAGAGTTCCGGCGACGGGTGAAGATCTACGCGACCGACATCGACGACGAGGCGCTCGCGATCGCGCGGCAGGGCACCTACGCCGAGAAAGACGTGCGAAACCTTCCGGAGGGCTTCGTCAATCGGTACTTCGAGCCGACGGACGGACGCTACGTCTTCCGTAAGGACCTGCGCCGCAACGTGATCTTCGGCCGCAACGACCTGGTGCAGGACGCGCCGATCTCGCGGATCGACCTGCTGGCCTGCCGCAACGCGCTCATGTACTTCAACGCCGAGACACAGACGCGCATCGTTTCCCGGCTCAGCTTCGCGCTCAAACCTCAGGGCATCCTGTTCCTCGGCAAGGCGGAGATGCTGCTGAATTACACGACCATCTTCGAGCCGCTCGATCTGAAACGGCGCTTCTTCTGCAAGGCCTCGCCCGAAGCTGTGACAGATGTCGTGACCAGCACCGCCCTCGCTGCGTTGCCGCAGCGCAGCGCCATCGAGGACGACGTCCTCGTTCTGCGCACGGAGGCGTTCCTGACGAATCCGATCGCGCAACTTGTGGTCGACGCGCACGAGCGCCTGGCGCTGATCAACGACCGGGCCAGCAGGCTGCTGTCGCTGACCGAGCGCGACATCGGCCGCCCGTTCCAGGATCTGGAGGTCTCCTACCGGCCGGCTGAGCTGCGCTCGCAACTGGCCATCGTGCGCAACACGCACACCGGCGTGTGGCTGCGCGATGTCGAATGGCATCGCTCTGCCCACGAACGGTTGGCTGTCGACATCCAGTTGCTACCGCTGGTCGATGCGCGCGGCGCGATGCTCGGCACCGCGATCGTGTTCGACGACGTATCCCGCTTCCGCCAATTGCAGGACCAGCTCGAGGCCGCCAACCGGCAGCTCGAGACCGCGTACGAGGAACTGCAGTCCACCAACGAAGAGCTCGAGACGACGAACGAGGAGCTGCAGTCCACCGTCGAGGAACTCGAAACGACGAACGAGGAACTGCAGTCGACCAACGAAGAGCTTGAGACGATGAACGCAGAGCTCCAGGCCATGAACGACGAGCTGCAGGCAACCAACGAGCAGCTGCGCGAGCGCACCACCGAGGTCACGTCACTGAACCGGTTCACGGAGTCGATCCTCGACAGCCTCGGCGCCGGCGTGATCGTGATCGACCGCGACCTGGTTGTGCAGGTTTGGAATCGGCAGGCCCAGGACATGTGGGGGCTGCGCGAGGACGAGGCGCTCGGGGGGCATCTGCTCAACCTGGACATCGGGCTGCCGTCCGACGGTCTCGAGCAGCTGATCCGGGACGTGATGTCGAAAGAAGGCACAGAATGCGCGAGCGGCGAGGTGACGCTGCAAGCTGTCAACAGACGCGGCCGTTCCGTGCGACTGCGCGTGACCGCTACGCCGCTTATCTCCGGCTCCGCGGAGCCGACGGGCGCGCTGCTCCTGATCGAAGCGCTCTGAGCCGACCTACGAGGGCGGCGCTTCCTTGCGGAACAGCAGCGACGGGTCTTCACCCGTCTCCGACATCCAGGCTGCGACGTCGCGCAGTTTGCGGTGCGAGTGTTGGGAGGCCATGACCAGCATGTCGAACCCGGCTGCGGCGGTGACCCGGTGCCGCTCCATCAGGATCCCGACGGCTCGGCCGATCTCCTCGCGGGTCTGCAGACCCACGCGAAGATTCGCCTCCAGCTCGGCCTGCCCGATCGCGATCCCGGCGTGAGTGGCGAAGGCGGTGGTGATCAGCTGGTCATCAGCTGAGAAGGCGTCAGGTGCGGCGGCATACAGAGTCAACGCGCCCGCGATCCCGCGCGGTGTCGGCAACGGCCACGCCATTGCGCTGCGCACCCCGAGCGCCTTCGCGGCCGCCGGGAACCGGGGCCAGCGTGCATCCGCGCTCACGTCGGCAACGACGACCGGGGCGGACCCGCTCACCGCGTCAGGCCACGGCCCCTCATCGAGCTGCTGCTGCAGCCGGTCGCACGCGGCAGCGACCTCACCGCCCGCGACCGGTAGCTCGACCCGGCCGCCGGCGCGGGTGAGAACGATGCCGGCATCGTCGCAACCGCGTATGGCGTGCCCGGCCTGCCGGACCACCTCGCGCAGCGTTGCCACCGGGGTGTCCTGGCGCGCCATCTCAGCAGCCGCGGTAGCCAGCTCGGCGATCGGTTTACGCATGTCGGTCGCAGGCTGGCGAGACAACGGCACCGGCACGAGCTCCCAGTGCAGCAGGGGGCGCCCGTTGGCCGTCTCACCCGATCGGCGTCCGGAGACGAGGATCGGTACGGACGAGCCGTCCGCCCTCGTTACGGTGCTCTCCATTCGCTCCATCGGGCGTTTGACCGGCTCGCCGACTACGGCCTCGCGCACTCGGCTCACCAACCCGCGGAACGCGCGCCGGTCGCCAGGGGCAAGAAGATACGAAAGCGTTCGGGCCCGCGACGTCGTCGTCGGCAGGCCCAACAGCCGCCCGGCGGCGCGGTTGTAGCGGATGAGCACACCATCGGCGTCGGTCTGCGCCCACGCGATCGGTGCGTCGCCGAACAACTCCTCGTAGGCCGCTACCGCAACGTCGAGCCGGTGCGCGGACCACGCGAGCTCGTCGTTCTGGGCCTGCAGCTCCTCGTCGGCGACCAGCAGCTCTTCACCGACCTGGTCGATCTCCCCGGCGAGTTCATCGGCGCCGCGCTGGGCAGCTAGTGCGAGCAGCCGCTGACGGTGCTCACGCAGGTCGCCGAGAAAGGCAACGAACTGGCTGTTTGACCGTAACTTGCTGGGTCGAACGGCACTGGAATCCATGTTCCCGGCCTCCACACAAATCCCCCGATTGGGACGAGCCTACTCACGATGGTTGCGTTTGACCCCTCTCACAGGAGGGAATCAGCGAAGGGCATTCTGGGGTAGTTGCTACTGGGGTTCTACCCATCGTGGTCACGACGACGCCAGGAGGCATCGATGACCGACAGCATCTCCAGACGCCACCGCGTGGTGGTGATCGGCTCCGGATTCGGCGGGCTGTTCGCGGCCAAGCGGCTCAAGCGCGCGAACGTCGATGTCACCATGATCAGCCGCACCACGTATCACTTGTTCCAGCCCCTGCTGTACCAGGTGGCGACCGGCATCCTGTCCGAGGGGGAGATCGCGCCGGCCACCCGACAGGTCCTGCGCCGCCGCAGGTACGCCGAGGTGCTGCTCGGCGAGGTCACCGGGATCGACCTCGCGAACCGCACCGTCGTCTCGGTCGCGGGCGAGGTGCAGACGACGACGCAGTACGACTCGCTGATCGTCGCCGCCGGCGCCCGGACGTCCTACTTCGGGCACGACGAATTCGCCGACTTCGCACCCGGGCTCAAGACCGTCGACGACGCGTTGGAACTTCGCTCCCGGATCCTGCGCGCCTTCGAGTTCGCCGAACTGGAAGCCGACGAGGCGACTCGCGCCGAATGGATGACGTTCGCGGTCGTGGGCGCCGGACCGACCGGCGTAGAGATGGCCGGGCAGATCTCCGAACTGGCGCGCCGGACGCTGGTCAAGGATTTCCGGCACATCGACACCCGCCGCACCCGGATCCTGCTGGTGGACGCCCTCGGCGACGTGCTCGGCACGTTTGGCACCAAGCTGTCCGCACGCGCGGCCGAGCAGCTCCGACAACTCGGGGTGGAGGTGTGGCTCAACGAGCGGGTGGTCGACGTGGACGAGCGGGGGCTGACCGTCGAGGACAAGAGCGGCGAGCGCAGCCGCATCCCGGCCCGGACCATCGTCTGGGCGGCGGGCGTGCAAGCATCCTCGCTGGCGCAGATGCTCGCCGGCCAAACGGGCGCGGAGATGGATCACGGCGGCCGGGTCAAGGTGCAGCCGGATTGCACGCTGCCCGGGCACCCGGAGGTGTTCGTGATCGGCGACATGATGTCGCTGCACGGCTACCCCGGCGTGGCGCAGGTGGCGATGCAACAGGGCAAGTACGCCGCCGACCAGATCGGGCTGCGCCTGAGGGGCAAGCCGGCGCAGAAGCCGTTCCATTACCTCGACAAGGGCAGCATGGCGACGATCTCGCGCTTCCATGCGGTGGCCAACGTCGGGCCATTGCGCTTCGGCGGACTCATCGCGTGGCTGCTCTGGTTGGTGGTGCACATCACGTACCTGGTCGGGTTCAAGAACCGGGTGACCACCGGGCTGCACTGGGCGATCTCGTTCCTCGGCCGAGGTCGTGCGCAGCTCACCATGACCTCGGCGATCGGGGTCCGACCGCAGCGAACGCCCGAAGGCCACTCGGTCATCAGGTAGCCGGCCCTCCCTGTTGATGGCTCTCCGTCCGCCGTTGTTTGGCGGCCGTGATCTGCGGGAACGCAGTCATCGACTGAACGGAGTGACGATGACCGACTCGAGATCGACTGAGAAGACCATCGAGACATCCGTCCCTGCCCGGCTTGATCGATTGCCGTGGGCGTCGTGGCACTGGCGGATCATCATCGGCCTCGGCACGGTCTGGATCCTCGACGGTCTCGAGGTGACGATCGTCGGCAACATCGCGCCGCGGCTGAGTGAAAAGGGCAGCGGCCTGCCGATCTCCACATCGCAGGTCACCGGGATCGCCGCCGCGCTCTATGTGGCCGGCGCTTGCGTGGGGGCGTTGCTGTTCGGCTACCTGACCGACAGGTACGGCCGCAAGAAACTGTTCATGATCACGCTCGCGGTCTACCTGGCCGCTACCGCTGCGACCGCGCTGTCCTTCGCGCCGTGGTGGTTCTTCCTCTTCAGGTTCCTGACCGGGCTGGGCATCGGCGGCGAGTACGCCGCGATCAACTCGGCGATCGACGAACTCATCCCGCGCGAGCAGCGCGGCCGGGTGGACCTCTCGATCAACGGCAGCTTCTGGATCGGCTCGGCGATCGGCGCGCTGCTCTCGCTGCTCGTCCTCAACGAGTCCCTGCTGCCGGCCAATGTGGGGTGGCGCCTGTCGTTCGGGCTCGGTGTGGTGCTGGGGTTGGGCATCCTGCTGGTGCGGCGCAATGTGCCTGAAAGCCCGAGGTGGCTGTTCATCCACGGCCACGAGAGGAAGGCGGAGAAGCTCGTCCGCGAGGTTGAGGCCGATGTCGAGGAGGACATCGGCGAGCAGCTTGATGACGTCGACGACACGATCCGGATCGAGCAGCGCAAGACCGTCGGCTTCTTCGAGATCGCCCGGACCGTGCTGACGACCTATCCGCGGCGCACGGTTCTCGGATTGGCGTTGTTCATCGGCCAGGCGTTCATCTACAACGCAATCACCTTCGGATACGCCTCGATCCTGAGCACCTTCTTCAAGACGCCGTCGAGCTCCACCGGCTACTACTACGTCGTGATCGCCGTAGGGAACTTCCTCGGTCCATTCCTGCTCGGCCGATTCTTCGACACCGTCGGCCGGCGGCCGATGATCGCCGGCACCTACATCACGTCCGGTGTCTTGCTGTTCGTCACTGCGTGGCTGTTCGACCAGGGCCATCTCGACGCAACGACGATGACGGCGTGCTGGACCGTCGTGCTGTTCTTCGCCTCGGCCGGCGCCAGTTCGGCGTACCTGACCGTCAGCGAGGTGTTTCCGATGGAGACCCGCGCGATGGCCATCGCGTTCTTCTTCGCGATCGGCACCGGCATCGGCGGTATCACCGGCCCGCTGCTGTTCTCCAAGCTGACCTCGAGCGGGAACGTGTCCGACACCGTGGTGGCGTTCGTGGTCGGCGCGGCCGTCATGTGCGCGGCCGGTGTGGTCGCGGCGTTCTTCGCCGTCGATGCCGAGCAGAAGGGGCTCGAGGAGATCGCCGAGCCACTATCGGCCTCACCGGCCTCCCCCGCCTCACAGGCGTCACAGGCCCGCTGATCGACGGCACATGAGCGCGGACGAGGAGATCGAGGACAGCCGCTACGCCGAGGAGCGTCCGCACGAGTCGCCCATCGAACGTCTCGACCGCAACTGGACCGACATCCTGCAGGAGCTTCGAGTTCTGCAGACCGGCGTACAACTTCTCACCGGCTTCCTGTTGACGCTGCCGTTCCAGCAGCGCTTCACCACGCTGACCGACGCCGAACGCGGCGTGTATCTGGCGGCGGTCACCTCGTCGATCATCGCAACGGGTTTCCTGCAAGCACCGGTGAGCGTCCACCGCGCGCTGTTCCGGCGGCACCGCCGCAGGGAGCAGGTGCGGCTGGCACATCGACTCGCGATCGTGGGCATGGTGTTCCTTGCCTTCGCGATGCTCGCGGTGACGATGCTCATCTTCGAGGTGCTGCTCGGTTGGGCGGGCGGCATCACCGCCACCGTCCTCGCCGCCATCTTGCTCCTGGTGCTCTGGCTGGTGATCCCGTTGCGGGTGCGGCTGGGCTCGGAGGACCCCCGTCGGTGAGTGGCCGGTCAGCGGTGGGGCCGACCGCGGATCGTCTCGATCGTCGGCTCCTGACCGGCCAGGAACTCCAGTCGGGCCCGGACGATCTCGCGGGCTTCGTCCTCGGCGAACCCCGAGTCGCCGTGGGGGCCGGTCATGGCGGTCAGGACGGCCGCGTAGACGGCCTGCCACTGCTGCCAGCCCCGCTCGTCGTCGCGACCGGTCGGGCGGGCGCCGCCCAGCGGGACCTCCCACGACGGAGGCGGATGAGGCAGGCTCTCGACGAGGTAGTGCCGCACGGACTCGAGCTGGTCCCACAGCTCCTGCGCATAGGCGCAGGTCTCGCTCAGCTCCGATTGCAGCTTGTCCGCCTTGGTGCGGTAATCCGGCTCGCTCATGGTGTCTCGCTCGTCGGCAATCACGCGGTCCGGATTCAACAGGACGGGCTTCGGTATGGGGTACACGGGCGTCACTCCTCCTCGGTCAGCGTCGCTGAGCTCTCGATCATGAGTGCGTGCACGAAAGCCTGTGGGAGGTTTCCCCGCATCTGGTGCTGGATTGCGTCGAACTCCTCACTGAAAAGCACCGGCGGCCCGCACGCGGCCCGAGTGCGCTCGTACCACGCGACCGCTTCCACCGCCCTGCCCTGTTCGTGCAGCGCCAGCGCGGTCGCGAACCCGCACAGCAAGAAGGAGCCCTCCGCCTCGTGCAGCGGCTTGTCGCCGTGGCGGTACCGATAGGCGTATCCGTCGACGGTCAACTCGCGCAGGTAGGCGTCCAGCGTCGCCACCGTGCGCGGGTCGTCGGCCGGCACCGCCTTGCGCAGGCCCGCGAACAGCAACGCGGCGTCGAGCGCCGCGTCGTCCGGCGCGCGCTGCCAGCGGCCGGTGTGGTGGATCGACGTGCGCGCGGTGTCCGCGACGATCCGATCGGCGAGCGTCACCCAGTCGGCGGCCGCGGTGCACTCACGAGGGGCGGCCTCGGCGATCGCCCGCAGCCCAGCTGCACAGATGAGCCGGCTGTGCGTCCACGGCCGGGGTTCGAGTTCCCAGATCCCTGCGTCGGGTTGCTGCCACCGGCGCTCGACGGCGCGAACGGCGGCGCGCGCCGCTTCCCACCGCCGCGCGTCCATGCACTCCAGCCGTGCCGCGTCCGCGAACAGCAGCAGCGTTTCACCGAACGCGTCGAGCTGGAACTGGTTGCGCACGTGGTTGCCGACGATGTCATGCCCGCCGGGGTAGCCGGGCAGCCTCAGGTGCCGCTGCGACGGAACAGGCTCGCCGGCGACGGTGTAGGCCGGCGCGGTGTTCTCCCCGTGCTCGAGCAGCAACTCGCTCACGACGCGCACCGAGTCGTCCAGGAGGTCGCTCGCCCGGCAGGCAGCGGCAGCCTGGCCGACGAAGCACTGGTCACGCACCCAGACGTAGCGGTAGTCGTAGTTGCGGTCGTCGCCGGCGCGCTCGGGCAGGCTTGTCGTTGCCGCCGCCACCGTGCCTCCGGGGCCGGTCAGCCCGCGCAGCACAGCAAAGCTCTGCCGGGTCTCGCGTACGGCACGAACACCGTCGAGGTGCGGCACGGCGTGCTGCCACGCGTTGATCGTGGCGTCCCACACCAGGTCCGGCGCGGGCGGGTGATCGGGCAGGTCGGCCGCGGAGATCTCGAGGACGAGATCGTGATGACTGCCGCGCTCGAGATCCACGTGCAGTCGCAGGGTGCCGGGCCCGGACGGCTCCGCGCGCGCGGCGCCCGTCCAGCGAATTCGCAGGCCGCCCGCCGTGGCGGTCCAGACACCGTCGTGGCACACCCAGCGACGTACCCCGGCGGTGTCATAGTCGGGGCGCGGCTGCAGCGTGACATCCATCTGCGCGCGGCAGTCGATCGCCTCGATGCGGCGCAGCAGCACCAGCCGGTTCGCCTCACCGGGGTACGCGAGCGCATCGCGGGACTCGAC
>DATFTS010000137.1:0-6240 GCA_035261645.1 Jatrophihabitans sp.
GTGTGGGAGGCGAACCACGTGTGGCTCATCTTCTGCATCGTGTTCGCATGGACGGCCTTCCCGACGGCCTTCGCGGCGGTGACGACGACGCTTTACCTTCCGCTCGGCATCGCCGCATTCGGCATCGTTCTGCGGGGCAGCGGTTTCGCGTTCCGCCGAGTGTCGATAGACACCGCGCAGCAGCGCGCGAACGGCGCTGCGTTCGCGATCTCGTCAGTACTGACGCCGTTCTGCTTCGGCGCGGTCGCCGGCGGGCTTGCCTCGGGCCGGGTTCCCACGGCCGGTCACGGTGATGCGATCACGAGCTGGATCAACCCGACATCAGCGATCGGCGGCGCGTTGGCGGTGCTGACCTGCGGCTACCTCGCGGCGTTGTTTCTCATCGCGGACGCGCGCCGGTTCGGGCCGCCCCAGCTCGAGGTGTGGGCCCGGCGTCGGGCCGTACTGGCGGCAGTGCTCTGCGGCGGCGTGGCTCTCGGCGGCCTGTTCGTGTTGAGGACGGACGCCCATCGGCTGTGGACGCGGCTGCTGCATGTCGGTTGGCCGCTGCTCCTGGTGTCCGGTGTCGCGGGCCTGCTCGCACTGGTGATGACGCTGCTGCCGGTGTGGCGCGCCCATCCGGCGTTGGTGCGGCCGATCGGCGCGGTCGCAGTGGCGGCGGTGCTCGTCGGTTGGGGAGTCGGGCAGTACCCGTTCTTGCTCGGTACGCACCTCGACGTGCACGTTGCGAGTGCGCCGCGGCACACGCTGGAGGCCCTGATCGGTGTCGCGGTCGCAGCTGCGCTGCTGGTAGGCCCGTCGCTCGCCTGGCTGATGACACTCGCGCAGCGGGGCAGGCTCACCGAGCCGGAGACCAGGACAGCGCAGGCCGCCGGCTAACCGTGTCGCAGGTACACGACGGGCCGCCGGGATGAGTCCCAGCGGCCCGTCGGCCTTGCGCGATGACTCGATTAGCTCACAGCCAGCGCCGTGTCGTCGAGGACGAATGACGTCTGCAACGAGACGTCCTCCGTGCCGGTGAACTTCAGCGTCACCGTCTGACCCGCGAAGGAAGACACGTTGAACGACCGCTGGGTGTAGCCCGAGGCCCTGTTCAGGTTGGAGTACGTCGCCAGCGTCGTCGAGCCGAGCGTCACCGTCAGCTTGTCGTAGGCGGTGGTCGTCGTGGTCTCGGACGTGTCGATGTGCAGCCAGAACGACAGCGTGGCGGAACACCCCGCCGGAATCGTCACCGATTGGCTCAGCGTGTCGGTGTGAGTGCTGCCGTAGCCGTCCAGCCACGCCTTCCAGCTACCGGTGTGTGCGGGCTCGGCCGAGCTGTTGTCGATCACGCCCGCCGATGCCGTCCACGGTGCCGCGCTGCCGGTCTCGAAGCCCGGGTTGCCCAACTTCTGACCGGGGCTCGGGCAGCCGCCGCCAGTGGAGCTGATCGCCCACGAGAAGCTCGCGCTGCCGGACGCACCGGTGCTGTCCTTCGCCGTCACTGTGCTGTTGAAGGTGCCGGCCGCGCTCGGTGTTCCCGAGATCAGTCCGCTGGACGCGTTGATCGAGAGGCCCGTGGGCAGGCCGGTGGCGCTCCAGGTCAGCGCCAGGCCGCCGGAGTCGCTGCCCTGCATCTGCAGGCTCTTCGCAGTGCCGACGGTGCCGGTCTGGCTGCCCGGGTTGGTGACAGTCACCGTGTTGCCGGTGCCGTGGTTGACGATCGCGTGCGAGATGGCGCAGTTGTTGGTGTCGTTCGACCACGAGGCCTGCTCGGCGTACGTACCGAACGAACCGAACGAGATGTTGGCCGCACCGCCCGCCTGACCAGGCGAGATCCACGCGCACTCGTCTGAGTTCTCCTGGCCGGCGTATGAGCTGCTCGTGTGGTTCGTCCAGCCGCCCGCGGGGTTCTGGTCGGACATCATCTCGTGCCATTCGTGCCCGAGGGTGATCGTGTAGCCGTCGGTCTTGCCAGCGGTGCCGCTGTTCACGAAGTTCACGCCGCAGCCGGCGCCGGAGTCGATGTTGTAGGGCTGGTTGCTGAACGCGATGTCGCCGTACGGGGACGAGACGCCGACGTCACCGTTCCAGTCGTGCCACGCGCAGTACTGGCCCTGGTAGTTGTCCGGGTTGGTCCCGTGCGGCGACAGGATGACGTAGTAGGCGTAACGGTTCGACGCCGCGGTGGTGTTGCCGAAGTGCGAAGCCGCGCCGACCGCCTCCTGCCCCAGCTGGGCGGCGGTCGCCGCCGACGGTGAGGCCTTGGAGTTGTCGTACCAGACGCCGGAGAGGACGCCACCGCTCTGATAGGGGATGAAGTTGCCGTTCGCCGGGCAGCTTGTCGCGCCCGAAGCGACGTTCGGACCGTCGCACCACTGCGTCAGGTCGGCCGACCACAGCTCGTTGTTCGTCCCGATGCCCTTGAACATCTGCTGGGCGACGCCGGCCGCTCCGGCCGAGTCGCCGGAGAACTTGAGATTGCCGTTCGCGTCGGTCGACTGCGTGCCCCACTGCGTCCCGTAGAAGACGAGGTAGACCTTCGAGTGCCCGCTCTGCACGCCGATGCCATCGACGCCGCCGCCGTAGGACAGCGTCTGTGGGCCGGTTGCGGTGACAACGGCAGGGTGCTGTTTAGCCCACTTGTTCATCTGGGCGTTGACTGCGCGGGTCGGCAGGACACCGTGCCGATACGAGTGTCCGTACGCAGGCGAGTACGGGTTCTTGACGCCACCTGCGCCGTGTGCCGGCGCAGCAGCTGCCGGGACGGCAAGAGCGGCGACGGTGACCGCCACGCTCGCCGCCGCCGCTAGGACCCCTGGTCCGGGGCGACCTGTTCTCACTACAACCTCCTGGGTTGTGGCAACGGACCGACCTTGGTGTCGGTCTCGGTGTCGGGCGCGAGAACCGTAGATCCGCTGGAAGCACGTTGGGCGGACGCCGAGTCGCAGGTTCTGGCTTGACAGCAAGTTGCCCGAGCAAACGCGCAACTACGCTCCAAGGCATGAGCACGGAAGCGACGGATCCTGCGGGCCTGACCCATGTCGACGCGGACGGCGCGGCCCGGATGGTCGACGTGTCGGCGAAGGACGTCACCGTCCGCGAGGCCCGTGCTGCCGGCAGGTTCGTCACGACGCCTGAGGTGATCGGACTGCTGCGGCGCGACGGCTTGCCGAAGGGGGACGCGCTGGCCGTCGCGCGCATCGCGGGCATCGCCGCCGCCAAGCGCACGCCCGATCTGGTGCCGCTGTGCCATCCGGTGTCGCTGCACGCCGTGGCCGTCGACCTCGAACTGACCCAAAACGCAGTGGAGATCACCGCCACCACCCGAACTGCCGATCGCACCGGCGTGGAGATGGAGGCACTGACCTCGGTCGTCGTCGCCGGCCTGGCGCTCTACGACATGGTGAAGGCGGTTGATCGTGGTGCGCGGCTGACGGAAGTGCGACTGTTGGCGAAGTCAGGCGGACAGTCGGGGGAGTGGTTGGCGTCATGAAGGCGGCGGTGATCACCTGCTCGAACCGTTCAGCGACGGGCGGGCGTGCGGACGACAGCGGGCAGATGCTCGTTGACTGGCTCGGTGGCTTAGGCCACGAGGTGGTGCTGCGGCGCATCGTGGCCGACGACATCGCCGCGATTCGGGCCGCGGTGAAGGAGGCAATTCTGGCCGACGCAAGTGTCGTGCTGACGACGGGCGGCACCGGTCTCACCCCCACCGACGTGACACCTGAGGCGATCACTCCGCTGCTGGATCGGCAGGTGCCGGGCATTGCCGAGGCCTTGCGCGCGGTCTCGCGTGACAGGGTGCCGACGTCGGTGCTGTCGCGAGGTGTCGCCGGCACCATCGGAACGGTGTTGGTGGTTACGTTGCCGGGCTCGCCCGGTGGCGTCCGGGACGGAATGGCCGTGCTCGCACCATTGCTCGATCACGCAGTCGACCAACTCGCCGGTGGCGATCACCGGCCCGGAGGTGGGGTATGACGAAGGCACGTCCGGGCAGTGACGTCGATCCGATCGTGCGGCTGGTGGCGATCTCGGACCAGCCGCTCACCACCGACCTGCATGAGGCGGCGGTGGATCATCCGCGAGCGGGCGCGCGGGTCGTCTTCTGCGGCGTGGTTCGCGAGCACGATCATGGCCGCACGGTGGTCGAACTCGAATACCAGGGCCACCCGACGGCGGAGCAGGTGCTCGCCGAGATCGCCGCCGAGTTCGCCGCGGAGCCGGAGGTGCTGGCGCTGGCTGTCAGCCACCGTGTCGGCACGCTCGAGGTGGGCGACGTCGCGATCGTGGCCGCGGTGGCGACCGGACACCGTCGCGAGGCCTTCGTGCTGTGCGCCCGGTTGGTCGACGAGGTGAAGGCGCGGCTGCCCATCTGGAAGCGGCAGGTGTTTGCCGATGGCAGCGACGAGTGGGTCAACTGCCCGTAGGCCGCGCCGACCGCCCGCCCCGCCGCGCGGGCGTACCGTGCGAAACATGGGCGAGCGCGGAGATCCGCAGCAGCGCGACCGCGAGGATCCACAACGCGGCCGGCAGCCCGCCGCCGGCCCTGGGCGCGAGGAAGAACCCGTGCTGCCCTCGACGACCCGCGACGAATCCGACGCCGGCTGGGGCGACGGCCCGAGTGAGCGGGACGCGGAGTGGTACCGCCGGGAGCGGCCGCCGCATCACGAGTGACGCTGGCCGCGGGTGCGACCAGGCGCGTCAGAGGTGCGGTCGCGGGCTCTGCTTCTCCAGCGTCGGCGGGCTGCCGCCGTTCTGCTGCTGCAAAATGTCCCGGATCTGCTCCAGGAGGATGACGTCCTCGGCGCGCGCCTCGGGAGCGAGCGGAGCACCGGCGTCAACCTTGCGGGCGCGGCGCTCGGCGAGCTTGTTCAGCGGCATGACGATGAAGAAGTAGATCGCCGCGGCGATCAGCAGGAACGACACGACCGCGTTGATGAATGCCCCGTACTTGAAGGTGCTGTGGTGCACGGTGAACTTCAACGCGCTGAAGTCCGGCTTGCCGGCGATCGCCGCGATAAGTGGCGTGATCAGGTCGGCCACCAACGCCGTCACGACCGCGGTGAACGCGGCGCCGATGACGACCGCCACCGCCAGATCCACGACGTTGCCGCGCAGGATGAACTCTTTGAAGCCTTTGAGCATCGCGTCCTCCGTCCGAAGCCGATCGCGGCGGCTGCCAACCACCCAGGGCGAGGTTAGGGCGGATCGACGATGACTGTAAATGCCTGCCTCGCGCCGTTACGGGTAATTCGCACTGCTGTGGCGCGGTCGACGGCGACCACCAACTCGGCACTCGCCGAGTCGGTCGGCGGCAGCACCGACAGCACCAGCGCACGGCTCGCAATCGTCCGCACGTCACTGCTCGAGGCAGGTCCGACGTCGACCGCCTCCGGCGGCCCCGCGCCGGTGAGCAGGTCGACCCGGTCGCCGGCCCGCACGAGGTCGGCGGCGTGCGGATCGCCGAGTGGCACGGCGGCGGCCACCACGCCCGGGTCGAGATCCGCAGTGAGGTCAGCCCCGACCAGGCGCAGCGAGGTGATGGCTTCGCGGGCTGCGACCGGCCCCGCCACACGCCTGCCGACCAGCCCCGCCGGATCGCCGCGGGCGCCAACCGGAGCCACGCCGAGCGGCCAATGCGCTACCGCAAGATCGCCGCGCAACAGCACATGCCCGGCAGGAAGGCCGTGTTGGGCGACGACGACCGGGATCGTTCGAGGCGGCCGCGACCGCTGGTGGGACGCACCGACAGCGCCGTTCAGCGCAAGCAACAGGCAGGCACCCGCCAGCAACAGGCGGGGCCACTTGCCGATTGCCGGAAGCCGGCTGCGCAGAAGTCCGAGCACGGCAGCCACGCTAGGCAGGAGTCCGGACTCATCAGCTGATACGCGCGGCGGCTGTGGACAACGAACCTGCTGTGGAAAGCGCGTGGCAAAACAGTCAGCCCCGTGTGCTCAGGCAAACCGGCTCAGCCGGTGAGCCCTCGGCCGGTGAGCGCTCAGCCGCAGCGCCTCAGGCGGATGCGGCCGCCCGGGACGACGTCGAGCCGCCGTCAGATGAACCGGAAGTTGAGCTGGTGCTCGTGCTGGGAGAGGACGAAGAGGAGTCGGAGCTAGACGCAGCCGCCGAAGTCTTAGGTCTGTCCGAAGCCGCCTTCGCCGACGCGGACTTGTCCGACGCGCGGCTGTCAGTGCGATAGAAGCCGGAGCCCTTGAAGACGACTCCGACCGACCCGTAGACCTTGCGCACCGGGCTGCC
>DATFTS010000138.1:0-7680 GCA_035261645.1 Jatrophihabitans sp.
GTACAAGGTCTACCCGATCGTGGGCACGGCGGTCGTATCGGTCGCGCTCTTCCTGCTGTCGAAGATCGACGAGCACACCTCGACGCTGGTGCTGAACCTGGACTTCTTCGTGCTCGGCTTCGGCCTCGGTCTCGTCCTCCAGGTGCTGGTCATCGCGGTGCAGAACACGGCCGACTACGCGGACTTGGGCGCGGCCACGTCCGGCGTGACGTTCTTCCGCTCGATCGGCGGTGCGTTCGGCGTCTCGGTCTTCGGCGCGATCTTCAGCAACCGGCTGGCGGCCGAGCTTTCCTCCACGCTGCACGCCGCCCATCTGCCATCAGGGTTCAGCATTGCCTCCGCTCAGTCCAACCCGAAGCTGCTGAACCAACTGCCGGCCGCCCTGCGCGACCCGATCCGGCACGCGTACAGCCTGGCGCTGCACCCAGTGTTCCTGACCGCGGCGCCGATAGCCCTGGTCGCGTTCGTGCTGGCCTGGTTCCTGCGTGAGGTGCCGCTGCGCGCCGCGGTCGGCGCCGCCGACCTCGGCGAGGGGATACCCGCCGCGCCGACGGACCGCTCCTCGGTCGACGAGGTAGAGCGGGCGCTCGCCCGGCTGTCGGCGGCCGATATCCGGCACGAAGGCTATGCCAAGCTCGGCCAGACGGCCGGGCTGGACCTGCCGGTCGGCTCCTGCTGGGTGCTCGCCCGGCTGGCCAACCAGGGCGCGACGCCGGGCGCCGATCTGGCCAGGCAGGCCGGGGTGACCGTGGATGCCGGCCGGCCGTCCGTCGACCGGCTTGTCTCCGAGGGTCTCGTCACCCGGGCCGATGGCAAGCTCGCGCTCACTCCGGCGGGCCACGAGGCGGCCGACAAGCTGTTCGCCGCCCGCCGCAAATGGCTCTGCGAGCTGCTCGCTGACTGGTCGCCGGAACAGCACGCCGAACTGGCCGCGCTGCTCACCACGCTGTCCCGCTCGATACTCGGCGCCGACGCCGACCGGCACCTGGCGCAGCGGTAGGCGCTTTTCCCGGCGGAGCTCGCGGAAGCTCTAACGGGCGCCGTTGCGGACCTTCATCGCCCAGCCGATGAGCGGCAGTTGCAGCGGCAGCCGCAGGATGGTGCCCATCCGGAACGCAGCCGAGTCGCTCTTGCGCGCATCGAGAGCCATCTTGATGTTGCCTGGCAGGACGCCGGTGAACAGGAGTGCGGCGGCCAGCCCGCCCGCCCGGCGGGTGCGCGGCACGAGGACGGCGCTGGCCACCGCGATCTCGGCCACGCCGGACCCGTACGTCCAGGTGCGCGGGGCGCCGGGCAACGGCTCGGGGATCATCGCGTCATAGAACTTCGGCACCACGAAGTGCATCGCACCGGCGCTGCCGAGAAAGGCCGAGAGCGCCAGCGCGCGGCGGGTATCGCTCGCAGACACGGGCAACACTGTCTCACGAAGCCGACGCCGGCGAGTCGATTGCGCACCGGTTTGTCCGACTGCTTGTTGATACGCTCACCGCCGAACTGTTCGGGAGGTCGTGGTGGCGCTGTTGCGACGAGCCGACCGCGGCGGGAACGAATTCTTCCCGGGCTTCACGGGCATCGCCGAGATCGGCGTCGGCAGCCTCGCCACCGTCTTCCGCGCGCGGGAGGTCGCGACCGACCGGCAGGTGGCGCTGAAGCTGCTCAACGTCCGCGACGCCTCCGCGGAGGCGATCGAGTCGTTCGAGCGAGAGTCCATCGCCCTAGGCGCGCTCAGCTCGCACCCCAACATCGTCACGCTGTACCGCTCCTTCCGTGTGGCGGACGGGCGTCCCGTGCTCGTCCTCGAACTCTGCCGCGCCGCGGTGTCGGATCGCATGCGCGATGGCGCCGGCGTTCCGGTCGCCGAAGCCGTGGCCATCGGGATCAAGATCGCCGGCGCGCTCGAGACGGCCCACCGGGCGCAGATCCTGCACCGCGACGTCAAGCCGCAGAACATCCTCGTCACCGAGTACGGCGAGCCCGCACTCGCGGATTTCGGTGTCGCGATGCTGCAGTCCGCGACACAGACGACGGCCGGACTGTTCGACTTCACCACGCTGCATGCCGCGCCGGAGTTGCTCGAGGGCGGGGAGACATCGCCGGCGACTGACGTCTATGAACTGGCGTCGACGCTGTACCAGCTCATCGCCGGGCGGTCGGCGTTTCGCGCGCACGACGGCGAGTCGCCGGCCTCGGTGATCTTGCGGATCTTACGCGACCCGGTGCGGCCGCTCGTCAATGCGCAAGTGCCGGCCCAGCTCTCCGACGTGCTGGTCCGCGCGATGAGCAAGGACAAGGACGATCGCCCGCCCACCGCAGCCGAGTTCGCTGCACAGCTGGCCGCAGTCGAGCAGGCGCAGGGCTGGCGGCGCACGCAGTTCCTGATCCGCGAGCCGAATGGTCCGGTGGACGGAGCGCCGGTGATCACCCGCGTTCCCGAGCCCTCGACCCGACCTTTGCCAGTTTCGCGACCGGCGCTCGCGCCGGAGGCCGCCGAGCCGGATCCGGTGTCGCGACCGGCGCCCAAGCCTGTTCGCTTCGCCGTTCGCATCGACGAGTTCGAGTTCTATGGCGACCCGGTCGGGGATGAACTCCCGGCCGCATCGCAGCCGGCGCCCCTGCCGTCGTCGGACGGCCTGCCGCCCGAGCCACGGCGTCCTAGACCCACACCCACACCCACAGCCGTGCACCGACCCACCCCGAACCCGGCCGCACCTGCTCGGCCGCTCCAGCCGGTCCGCGCGGGCGGTGCCGTTGATCCGCTGTCTCTACGCCGGCGGGCGACCATCCGGTCCGGCGCCGCGACGCTCACCGTCGACGAGGCGCGGCTCGCGCTGCGGTCGTGGTGGCGGCGCAGCGAACTGCTCTGGCCAGAGGTCATCGGGTTCGAGCAGCGCTCAGGCAGCGGGCGCAACGGCCGGCTGGTGGCCCGCACTCGCAGCGGGTGGGTGGAGCTCCCCGCCACGCGTCGGCCGCACACCGAGCTGGCCGACCTGCAGGCGCTGCTCGAGGCCTACCACACGCGCGCGCAACTGGACGCGGCGCGCTGAGTGCTACTGCGTGCCGGCCAGATCGCGGCTGCGTTGGTCGACGCCCAGCTCGCCGTACGGGTAGTCCGGCGCCGCTGGGGTGCTGATCAGAGTCAGCGCCGCGGTCTCGTCCGTGCTCAAGTGCAGATCCGCAGCGCGCAGATTGATCACCAGCTGCTCGACGCTGCGCGCGCCGAGGATGGTCGACGAGACCCCGGGCCGGTCGGTGACCCACGCGAGTGCGACCTCGGCCATCGAGACACTGCGGCTGGCGGCCACTCGCTGCACCGCGTCGATCACCGTCCAGGTGTGCTCGGTGCCCCGCCGGTTCCACGCTTCCATGCCGCGCCCGGGCTCCTCGCCCAGCCGCGTGGCACCCGTCGGCGCTTCGTCCCGGTGGTACTTGCCGGACAGCCACCCGCCGCCGAGCGGACTCCACGGCATCAGCCCCAGGCCGGCGTCCAGCGCCGCCGGAATGATCTCCCACTCCACCTCGCGAACTAGCAGGCTGTACTGCGGTTGCAGCGTGACCGGTTCGACCAGTCCGAGCTCGCGCGCCACGTGCGTCGCCTTGGTCAACTGCCAACCGGTGAAGTTCGACAGCCCGTAGTAGAGGATCTTGCCGGCACGCACGAAACCGTCCAGCGTGCGCAGCGTCTCGTCCATCGGCGTGCACGGGTCGAACGCGTGCACCTGGTAGAGATCCACCACCTCGCAGCCGAGCCGGCGCAGCGACGAGTCGAGCGCTCGGGTGAGGTGCCGGGCGGACAAGCCCGCTCCGTTCGGCGAACTGTCAGTCGGGAAGCGACCCTTCGTCGCTAGGACGATCCGCTCGGTGACGTCGGACGGACGTTTCGCGAGCCAGCGACCGATGATCTGTTCGGACATGCCCGCCGCGTACACGTCCGCGGTGTCGATGAAGTTGCCGCCCCCGGCTACGAACGTGTCGAGCAGTGCGTGCGACATGTCCTCGTCCGCCTCGGCACCGAACGTCATCGCCCCGAGGCAGAAGCGGGAAACGGCGCAGCCGGTACGGCCCAATGTCCGGTACTCCACATGTGCACCCTATCCACGCTTTGCCCACCGGGTCCGGGACCTTCGTGGTCTGCGGCGGCGATCGACGGGTGCGTGCGTTCGCCTGATCAACTCCCCGTGGCACTGAGCTGCTGCGGGGACTTAAGACCCGGGTTCGTTCTCGAACGTCCCGCCGGGCTTGTGAAGGGTCGGTTAGCTTCATACGATCTTTACTGAGAGCACACCGGCGATGTCGGGGGAGCCAGTCGCAACAGGCAGGCGAGTCGGAGCGCTTTCAACGGGGGAAAGTGCACCACCGGGGGGAACGACGAAGGGCACGGGACGGCCCACGTATCGTCGCACGAAACTTTGACGCCCCGCTTGCGCGTACGCGAGCGGGGCGTTCCCATGTCCGGATCCGGTCGGGTCGCGGCGTGCGCTTTGATGAGACGGTGGCCGACGACGACTTAGCGGAGCTCGCCGCCGCGTTCGGGGTCGACACCGACTACTGGGACTGGCGCGGCGAGCACGTGACCGTCGCCGCGGAAACGCTCGTAGCCGTCCTCGCTGCACTCGACGTCGACGCAACGACACCGCAGGCACGCCGTGCCGCCCTCGAACGCCGGCGCAACGAAGCGTGGGCCCGGGTACTGCCGCGCTACGTGATCGCCCGCCAGGGGGAGCAGTCCACCGTCGAAGTTCACGTCGACCATGGCAGCGGCGTCAATGCCTGGGTGGTGCTCGAGGCGGGCACCGTGCTCCCGAACCTGCATCAGGCGGAGAACTGGGAGCCCCCGCGCGAGATCGACGGCCGGCTGATCGGCGAGGCCAGCTTCGTGCTGCCGGCCGAGCTGCCGCCGGGCTACCACAGCCTGCGCGCCTACACCGGCGGAGTCGAGCACAGCACCGAGTTGATCGTGGCCCCGCGATGGTTGGGCCTGCCCGCGCAACTCGGCGACCGTCCGTTATGGGGCCTGGCTACCCAGCTGTACAGCGTGCGATCGCGGCGCTCGTGGGGCGTCGGCGACCTGGCCGACCTGGGCGAGCTCGCCGCGTGGGCGGCCGGCGAGCACGGCGCAGGCTTCGTGCTGATCAACCCGTTGCACGCCGCCGAGCCGGTGCCGCCGATGACCCCGTCGCCGTACCTGCCGACGACGCGCCGCTTCGCCAACCCGCTCTACCTTCGCGTCGAGCGGGTCCCCGAATACGCCTACCTCGACGAGCACACCCGACGGCAGGTGGACGAACTCGCACCGGCTGCCCGCGCAGTGGACGTCATCGACCGCGACCGCGCCTGGACGGCGAAGCGCCGAGCGCTTGAGCTGATCCACTCCGCCCGCCTCGAACCCGGACGCGAGATCGCGTTCCGCGCGTTCTGCCGGCGTGCCGGCCGCAGCCTCGACGACTTCGCCACCTGGTGCGTGTTGTACGAAGAGTTCGGCCCCGACTGGCACGACTGGCCGGCCGGCCTGCAGCACCCGCGCGGGCCGGAGGTCGCCGCCTTCTCGGCCCAGCATGCGCCAAGGATCGATTTTCACCGGTGGCTGCAGTGGCTGTTGGACGAGCAACTCGCGATGGCGCAGGACGATGCGGCTCGCGCCGGGATGGATCTCGGTGTCGTGCACGACCTGGCCGTCGGTGTCAGCCCGACGGGTGCCGACGCCTGGATGTGGCAGGACGTGTACGCGCGCGGCATGAGCGTCGGCGCCCCGCCGGATCCGTACGCGCACACCGGGCAGGACTGGCAGCAGCCACCGTGGCGTCCCGACCGGCTCGCCGAGCTCGGCTACGCCCCGTTCCGCGAGTTGATCCAGGCTGTGCTTCGGCACGCCGCCGGCCTGCGCATCGACCACGTGATCGGGCTGTTCCGCCTCTGGTGGATCCCGGAGCGCATGCGCCCGACTGAGGGCACGTACGTCCGCTATGACCACGACGCGTTCATCGCGATCCTGATGATCGAGGCACAGCGCACGGGTGCAGTCGTCATCGGTGAGGACCTCGGCACCGTCGAGCCGTGGGTACGCGACTACCTGCGCGAGCGCGGCATCCTCGGCACCTCGGTGCTGTGGTTCGAATCCGACGCGGGTGCCCCGGTGCCGCCCGAGCGCTGGCGCGAGTACTGCCTCGCGTCGGTGACCACCCACGACCTGCCGCCCACCGCCGGCTACCTCGCGGGCGACCACGTGCGGCTGCGGCATCAGCTCGGTCTGCTGACCCGCCCGCTCGAGGTGGAGTTGGCCGACGATCACGCGCAGCAGTCGGCGTGGCTGAAGCTGCTGAGCGAGCGCGGGCTGCTCAGCCCGGACGCCGGCGACGAGGCCACCGTGCGCGCCTTGCACGAGGCGCTGCTCGCGGCGCCGTCGAGGTTGCGCGTGCTGGCGCTCACCGACGCAGTGGGCGAGCACCGAGCGCAGAACCAGCCCGGCACGCAGGACGAGTACCCCAACTGGCGGGTGCCGCTCGGCGGCCCGGACGGCCGCGCGCTGTTCCTCGAGGACGTCTACGCCAGCCCGCGGGCAGCAGCACTTGCGCAGCTGATGCGGGCGGGGCAGTCAGCGAGCTGAACCGCCGCGGTGCCGGCTGAACCGATGCCGCTGGGCCAACCGGTGCCGGTGCGGGGGGCCGGTGGCACGGCGCGCACGGGCTTGTGCGGTCCACGACGTCGGTGCGTTGACCGTGTGGACGCGCCGCGGCCGGTTGTAGCGCAGCCGGGCGCCGATGCGCGCCCGCCAGTCCAACCGGCGGCGGACCGCACGGCTCAGTTGCACCTGCGCCCGCCAGGCGGCGTCGGCCTCGTCCGGCTCGATGTCTGCCGCCGGATTGAAGATGGCCATGTTCGCCGCCTCGCCGAGCGTGCGTACGTGCGCCGCCGGGTCCGGGCCGAAGTGCTTCTCCGTGCTGCCGACGATCTCTGCCGTGGTGGCATAGGTGAGGTCGGGCAGGCCGGCCTCGACGAGCATGTCGACGCTTTCCTGCCACGCACCGACCAGCCGGCGTCGCGGATCAGCGATGTGCCTGCGTCTTCGAGCGCGCACCGCCTTGCGCACCAACAGCAGCGCGAGCACGACAAGCAGTAGCGACACCAGCCCAGCCAGTGCGATCACGGCCAGCGCACCGGCCGAGAGCTCCGTGGAGGGCGACGTCTTGCTGGGCGGGGCTACGGCGTGCCCGCCGGTGTTCGAGTGGGTGAGCTGAGCGTTCTGCGAAGGTGTCGGAGATGGCGTCGGCGTGGTTAAGGGCGGCCCGTTCTGCGTCGGCCTGTTGCCTGCGTACGTGTTGGGCGACGGGTCGAGCACTACCCAGCCCAACCCGCGCACTGGCACCTCGACCCACGTCCAGGCCTGGGCTGTGGTCACGGTGTAGGTGCCCTCGGGAAGCAGTGTCGCACCGGTCGGCAGTGGCACCCGAAAGCCGGCCATGACGATGGCGGGCACGTTGAGCTTGCGCGCGATCAGCGCCATGAGCGTGGCGAACTGCTCGGGTGTCGCCGAGCGTTCAGCGCGGATGGACGCCAGCACATCGGCGAAGGTGGTGCCGCCGGTGTGCGCGGTCTGCGTCGCTGTCGAGGTGGGGGTGGGGGTCGGTGTGGGCGACGGCCGCGGGTGCGTGCTGCTCTGCCGCCCGGTCGGTGCCGCGGACACGC
>DATFTS010000139.1:0-4889 GCA_035261645.1 Jatrophihabitans sp.
CCACACCTTGTGGTTCCTGTTGTCCATGTAGACGTCGACGCCGATGTCGCGGTAGTTCCGGCTCAGGATGTTGAGCCGGTGATCGTCGTTCGGCGGCTTCTCGCCGTACATCAGGTTCTGCAGCAGGGTGACGCCCGCCTGCGACATGTCACTGTTCCAGGCGATGTTCTCGCCGGCGTAGTTCCATTTGTAGCCGGCCATGCTCATCCGGCTGCCGAAGAACGGTTCGCCGGGCAGCTGGTGCGACATCGTGTTCTGGTGAGCCATCGCGACGTCGTGCCGGCGCGCGGACAGCCGCAGATCGCGGTTCATGCGCAGCGCGGGCAGGTGGTGTTGGGCGCGTTCCCTATCGATCAGTTTCTTGATCGACCAGGCGATCGCGTTCTCCTGCCCGGTTCGCCGCGGAACCGAGGCGCCGGCGGGCTGGGCGGCGCTCGTCGCGACCGCGAACACACCGAGCAGCAGCCCGACGATCAGCACGAGCGCGCGAACGCGTCCGGCGTGCGTGGGCTTGGCATGCAGGATTGAGAGGGGGGACATTCGGGACACCGTCCAGGAGTCGAGGCCAGCTACGGACCCCCGCGGACTTCCCCGCGTTCCCCTGCAGCTCGACTCCCGCGACAAGCTGCGCTACAGAGTAAACACTACTTCACCGGGATTTTACAAGTCCTGGTTGCCGAACGGTTTTGCCCGGCGCCGGAACCGGCGGCGCGCTCCGGTTGATGGGCCAGTCCAGGCCCGTGTAGGCTGCTCGCGTGCGCAAGCTCGTACTTGTTACCCAGCGCGTCGCCTAGGTCGGCATCAGCCACCAAGCGACGCGCTAGCCCTTCGTGCAATGGCACGAGGGGTTTTTTGTTGGGTTTTTCGAACCGGCACGGCGAAACGTGAACAGCTCGCGAGCCTGAGAGAGGCAGACATGGACGGCGGACCGCCCGAAGGCACGATCACCGGCGCGCAGGCGCTCGTCCGCGCGCTCGAAGCAGTCGGCGCCGACGTCGTGTTCGGCATCCCTGGCGGTGCCATCCTGCCCGCCTACGACCCGCTGTACGACTCCACCAAGGTGCGGCACATCCTCGTGCGCCACGAGCAAGGCGCGGGGCACGCCGCCGAGGGCTACGCGCAAGCGTCGGGCAAGGTCGGCGTCTGCATGGCGACCTCCGGGCCGGGTGCGACGAACCTGGTCACGCCGATTGCGGACGCGTACATGGACTCGGTGCCCATGGTGGCGATCACCGGGCAGGTGGGACGTCCGATGATCGGCACGGACGCGTTCCAGGAAGCGGACATCTCCGGGATCACCCTGCCGATCACCAAGCACAACTTCCTGGTGCAGGTGGCCGACGATATTCCGCGCGCGATCGCCGAGGCGTTCCATCTCGCGTCGACCGGACGTCCGGGTCCGGTGCTGGTCGACCTGCCGAAGGACGTCCTGCAGGAGCGGATGACCTTCTCGTGGCCGCCGCGCCTCGACCTGCCCGGCTACCGGCCGGTGACGCGGCCGCACGGCAAGCAGATCCGCGAGGCGGCCCGGATGATCGCTGCCGCCCGCCGGCCCGTCCTCTACGTCGGCGGCGGGGTGCTCAAGGCCCGCGCGAGCGAGCAGTTGCGCCAGGTGGCCGAGCTGTCCAACATCCCGGTCGTCACCACCCTGATGGCCCGTGGCGCGTTCCCGGACAGCCACCGCCAGCACTTGGGCATGCCCGGCATGCATGGGTCGGTCTCCGCGGTCACCGCGCTGCAGAAGGCGGATCTGCTCATCGCGCTCGGCACCCGGTTCGACGACCGCGTCACCGGCAAGCTGGACACCTTCGCCCCGCACGCCGCGATCATCCACGCCGACATCGACCCGGCCGAGATCGGCAAGAACCGTGTCGCCGACGTGCCGATCGTCGGCGACGTGCGCGAAGTGCTGCTCGAGCTGATCCCCGCGCTGCAGGCGGAGTTCGACGCGGACCGTCGGGCCGACCTCACCGGCTGGTGGCGGCAGATCGACCAGTGGCGAGAGACGTACCCGCTGGGTTACGACGAGCCGACCGACGGGACGCTCGCGCCGCAGTACGTGATCGAGCGGCTGGGCGATATCGCCGGCCCGGAGACGATCTTCGCGGCTGGCGTCGGGCAGCACCAGATGTGGGCGGCTCAGTTCATCCGCTACGAGCACCCGTTCACCTGGCTGAACTCGGGTGGCGCCGGGACGATGGGCTACGCGGTGCCGGCGGCCATGGGTGCCAAGGTGGGCTGTCCGGACAAGCTGGTGTGGGCGATCGATGGCGACGGCTGCTTCCAGATGACAAACCAGGAGCTGGCGACCTGCGCCATCGAAGGCATCCCCATCAAGGTGGCTGTGATCAACAACGGCAACCTCGGCATGGTGCGGCAGTGGCAGACGCTGTTCTATGAAGAGCGGTACAGCCAGACTGATCTCGGGACGCACAAGCACCGTATCCCCGACTTCGTGAAACTCGCCGAAGCACTGGGTTGCATCGGGCTGCGCTGCGAGAGCAAGAGCGACGTCGATGAGACGATCGAGAAGGCCATGGCGATCGATGACGCGCCCGTCGTCGTCGACTTCGTGGTCGGCAAGGACGCGATGGTCTGGCCGATGGTCGCCGCAGGCGCCAGCAATGACGAGATCCAGGCCGCGCGCAATATCCGTCCCGTGTTCGAGTCGGAGGAGTGACCGGTGAGTACCCACACGCTGTCCGTGCTCGTAGAGAACAAGCCCGGTGTGCTGACTCGTGTTGCCGGGCTGTTCGCGCGCCGCGGCTTCAACATCGAGTCACTCGCCGTCGGCCCGACGGAGCATGAGGAGATCTCGCGGATCACGATCCTCGTCAGCGTCGAGGGATCCGCGCTCGAGCAGGTCACCAAGCAGCTGAACAAGCTCATCAACGTGCTCAAGATCGTCGAGTTGGAGCAGGGTCAGGCGGTCCAACGCGAGCTGCTGCTGGTCAAGGTCCGCACGGACGAGAGCAACCGCCGCGACGTGCTGCAGATCGTCGAGCTGTTCAAGGCGAAGGTGGCCGACGTCGGCCCCGAGGCGCTGACCATCGAGCTGACCGGCCGTCCGGACAAGCTCGAAGCCATCCTGAAGATGCTCGAGCCGTACGGCATTCGCGAGATGGTGCAGTCTGGCATGGTCGCGCTCGGTCGCGGCCCGCGCTCGATGACACAAGCCGCACTGCGTTCGGTGGAACGCAGCGCATAGGAACCCCACGAGGAAGAAGGAATCACGTAGCGATGGCAGTAGAAATCTTCTACGACGACGACGCGGATCTGTCGATCGTGCAGGGCCGCAAGGTGGCCGTGCTCGGGTACGGCAGCCAGGGGCACGCACACGCGCTGTCGCTGCGCGACTCGGGCGTCGACGTGCGCGTCGGCCTGCCTGAGGGTTCGAAGAGCCGCCCTAGGGCAGAAGAAGAAGGGCTGCGCGTGCTGACCCCGAGCGAGGCGGCGGCCGAGGCGGACCTGATCGTCGTGCTCGCGCCGGACCCCGCTCAGCGCTCGCTGTACAAGCAGGCAATCGAGCCGAACCTAAAGGACGGCGACGCGATCTTCTTCGGGCACGGCTTCAACATCCGCTTCGGCTACATCAAGCCACCGTCGAACGTCGATGTCGCGATGGTGGCGCCGAAGGGTCCGGGACACCTGGTGCGACGGCAGTTCGTCGACGGCAAGGGCGTGCCCGTGCTCGTCGCCGTTGAGCAGGACGCCACCGGCAAGGCGTTCGACCTGGCGCTTTCGTACGCGAAGGGGATCGGCGGCACCCGAGCCGGCGCGATCAAGACGACGTTCACTGAGGAGACCGAGACCGACCTCTTCGGTGAGCAGGCGGTGCTGTGCGGCGGCGCGTCGCAGCTGGTGATGTACGGCTTCGAGGTGCTGACCGAGGCCGGCTACGCGCCTGAGATCGCCTACTTCGAGTGCCTGCACGAGCTCAAGCTGATCGTCGACCTGATGTACGAGGGCGGCATCGCCAAGCAGCGCTGGTCGATCTCGGACACCGCGGAGTACGGCGACTACGTGTCCGGTCCCCGCGTGATCGACGCGCACGTGAAGGACAACATGCGGCAGATCCTGAAGGAGATTCAGGACGGCACCTTCGCGGCGCGCTTCATCGCCGACCAGGATGCTGGGGCGCCGGAGTTCAAGGCCCTGCGCACGAAGGCCGAGCAGCACCCGATCGAGGACACCGGGCGCAAGCTGCGCGGCCTGATGTCGTGGGTCCAGACCGGCGACGACGACTACACGGAGGGCTCTGCCGCCCGCTAGGCGTCACCCTCTCCAGCCGCACCACTTGCAAGTTGTCCGCGCTTCTGGCCGCTCTGGCGGCCGGAAGCGCGGACAACTTGCGTTGTGTCCGCCTCCTTGCATCTAAGCGGCGGTTGACGGGCGCGGACGTCAGTGCTCTACTTATCTAGTCTCCTAGATAAGTAGGTAGCAAGTGATCCGCTTTCACCTGAGCAGCCGCTCCAACGTCCCGCCGTACCTGCAACTCGTGGAGCAGGTGCGCCAAGCCCTGCTCAGCGGTGTGCTCCGTCCCGGCGACCGATTGCCCACCGTGAAGGAAGTCGTGGGCTCGTTGGCGATCAACCCGAACACCGTGCTCAAGGCGTATCGGGATCTCGAACGCGAAGGGCTCGTGGAGGGCCGGCAGGGCGTCGGCACGTTCGTCCTGCGCCGGCCGGATGGGCCGCCACCGCGCGAGCAGGCCGCCCTGGAACGTTCGCTCAGCGCCTGGGTGGGCAAGGCGCGGTTGGCCGGACTTGCCGATGGCGACATCGAGAGCATGGTGCGGACCGTGCTGCGGGCCTCTGACAAGGCGGCCACAGCATGAGCAGCGCGATCCTCACCGAGGGTCTCGGCAAGCGCTACGGCGCCAAATGGGC
>DATFTS010000140.1:0-2356 GCA_035261645.1 Jatrophihabitans sp.
GTTGCAGCAGGCCGGTCCGACGGCCAAGCCCAGCGTCGCCCGCGTCGCCGTCGCGCAGCGCCAGCAGGCAAGCGCCCTGGGCGGCACGATTCACACGGCGACGGACGCGGCGAACATCTCGCTGCAGGATCGCCTCGTCAACGCGTGGATCACGATCGCGCCCGACTGGGTCGGCATCGCCCGCCACGGCGTCGCGTACCAGCTCGCCGCGACCACTGGCCCGCAAGTGACGCTGGCGACCACGCCGTGGGCGCGCCTGCAGCCGGGCGCGATCCTCGGCGCGGCCGGCCTGACCTCCACCTCCGCGCGGACCGTCCCGCTCGTCTACACCGCCTCGGTCGGCAACCACGTGCTGGCCCGCGTCGGCTTCAGCCTCACTTTCGGGCCGACCGACGGCAGTCGGTCGAGCGTGCCGGCGCCGCTGGTCGACGCCGTGGTCCGCGGCGCGACGATGCAGGTCCACTACGACATCACCGGGCTCAGCGGCGCCACCAACCCGGTGCTGGTCGTGTCTCACCCCGGCCGCATCGACACCGCGGACGGCCTGTACTTCTCGCCGGCCTACACCGCCCCACTCCCCGCCACCTCGGGGACGATCACGGTGCCGGTCGCGGCGCTGCAGGGCGCGGGGATCTATGGCGTCGGCATCCAGGACTCGCCGGGCGGCTGGTTCAGCCGCAACGACTCGGCCTTCTCGTTCGTCCGCGTCGCGCCGACCGGTGACGGCCAGCCACCGGTGCCGCTCGTGGGAGCGAGCAGCGGGAGCCTCGGGCACTACGCCGAGTTCCCGTACGACTCGCAGTTCCGCGTCTCCTACGACGTGCGCAATGTCGCCCGTGCGAACGGCGCGATCGTCGAAATCAGTGCGCCGGCGCCGACCGTGTTCAACAGCTACAACCCGTTCAACAACCCGAACGGCAGCGAGCGCGACGCGAACGGCCACGACTCCGGTTCCGTGGTCTACAAGGCGGTTTCGGGCTCGCACGGCACGGTGGCGTTGAGCAGCGTCGGGCTCGATCCGACGATGAACCACGTCCTGCGCATTCTCGCGACGCACGACGGGGTGGTCGTCGGCGATGCGAGCGGCGTGTCCACCGTCAGCATGGACGGCGTGCGCCCGGCCGACGGCGGCAGCGTGGCGGGCGGCTTCGGGGTGAACGCCCACGGCAACGACGGTTTCGTCACGTCGAACCAGGTCACGAGCACCGGTGACACGCTCGGATCGGTCGAGACGTTCAACCAGCACTCCGCGGCCATCACCGCCACGGACGCCAGCTCGAGCGACAACTACTCGACACTGTCCGCCGGCTGCCCCGGTCTGTTCGCCGACGACACCGCTCTCTACGACGACTACGACGCCGCCACGCAGCAGGACACGCTGCGCACGCTGAAGCCGGTCACTACGGGCACCGCTGGGCCGACTTGGACGCCGCCGGACTCGCTCAACGGCGTGCTGTGCGCCGCGCAGAACCAGGACACCTCTGACACGGCGATCCTCAGCGGCCAGGGCGGGACCAATTCGACGCTGAATGTCGCAACGTCCGACATCGCCCAGGACACGTTCGGCAAGCCGATCGACCTCGCGCCCGGCCTCGATCCGGTGGCGGTCAGCGTCCCCGGCGGCATCGGGCAGGACACCGGGACCGACACAGCCATCGTCCCGGTGGTTGACGCCGCCGCGCCCAACTCGCCCGGGCGGATTGTGACCGCCGACCTCAACACCGGCCAGGTGTCGAGCTTCCCGTCAGTCACCGACTGGTTCCCGTCCGGCATCGCGCTCGATTCGACGACGCACACGGCGTTGGTCACGTCGAACGACAACTACGGCGTGTACGACCTGCAGAAACAGACGGCCAGCGCCAAGTCGAACGGCGGCAGCGGCTACCAACACCCGGCCGCCGACCCAGCCCACAAGCTGTTCGTGATGCAGGAGGTCGCGTCACCGGACTACTTCGGTTCGGCGCCCAACAACAACGCGATGTCGAGCATCGATGTGGTCGACGAGCAGGGCAACCTCGTGCAGCGGCTGGAGAAGTTCAACTTCTACAGGATCTACCTGCTCGACATGGGCAGCTTCGTCCAGCTCAATCCGTCCACTCAGACCGGCTTCACGCTCGGGCCGGGCGGCGGCCAGCTGTACCCGTTCAGCTACCCGGCCGGGCAATGACTGTCTTCAGCCTCGGCGAAACGCCGTGATGAGGCTGCGGACCTCGGCGCGTGGCTATTGGCCGTTGTTCGTGTCGTGATCACCTGCTAGCGCCGGACTGATCCCGGGCTCGATGGGTGCGGCGTCCTACGTGGTGGTCGGCAAGGGCAACCGTCTCGCACTGAACTCCTCGCCGCACGGCGCCGGCCG
>DATFTS010000141.1:0-4026 GCA_035261645.1 Jatrophihabitans sp.
TACGCGCCGTTCGCGGCGCCGTGGAACGTCGCCGGCTGGCCGGCCATGGCGGTGCCGGCCGGGCTGGACCCGCGCGGCCTGCCGCTCGCCGTGCAACTCGTCGCGCCACCCGGCGGCGAAGGGCAGCTGCTGGCACTCGCCGCGCAGCTTGAACAGCTGCGCCCATGGCCGCGAGTTGCCGAATCGTTGGCGTGATCGCATTCGTCCCTGCGAGGAGGACGACGAGGACGGGCATGGCGGTCAGCGCAGGTCGGTGTGCCCTGCGCGAGCGGCGATGACGCCGGCCTGGAATCGGCTGGTGGCGCCGACCTGCGCCATGTAATCGGCGATGTGCCGACGGCAGGTGCGCACCGAGATAGACAGCCGGCGCGAGATCGCCTCGTCCTTCTCGCCCTCGGCCATCAGTCGCAGGATCGCGGCGCGAGTCTGGTCGAGTTCGGTGTCGTCATGGCTCTGCTTGTTGATGACCTCCTCGAGCGGCGTCGACTCGGACCACAGCTGCTCGAACGTGGCGACCACCCAGGCGATGACGTTCGGCTCGCGGACGACGGCGAGCCCGTGCCGGCCGGGGTCCTCGGTCGGGATGGGTAGCAGCGCTACCTCGCGGTCGACGACCAGGCTGCGCCCCGGCAGCGACGGCGCGAACCGGATGCGCGCACCGTTGGCCGACAGCTCGTTCAAGTACGCACGGGTTGCGCGATCGCGCAGCGCGGCGTGCTGATATAGCGCGCGGGTTTTGATACCCCGCCGTGCCGAGTACACATTCGCGACGCGGGTGCGGCTGTCGATACGCGTCGATGGCAGCCGGCCGGGGGCGACGGAAAGCAGTTCCTGTTCGCACCGATCGGCGTAGTGCATCAGCACGTTCGCAATCGCGCTCTGGTCGGAAATGACGTCGACAACCGCTTCGCTGGTGCCGGTGTTCAGGGCGGCGTTCCAGTCGGTCACCAGCCTGCGAATCGCGTCCCGGCGCTGCTCGAGCGCTGCGCGGCGCGCGCCGAGCTCGAGGTCCTCGGCGCCGAGCACGGTCGCCTCGGCCAGCATCGGACTCACCGCGACGAAGGTCTCGCCCACCGACTGGCGTAGCAGACCCATCTCGGACAGCCGCGCCGCGCTCTTGTCCAGCTCGTCAGAAATCGTGCCCATGAGTTCGGCGATTTCGGCAAGCGTCCGGCCAGGCGAGACCAGGACGGCGCGGTACATCGCGACGTCCAACTCCGCCAGTTCGCCGAATTCGCCCATGTTTCCCGTTCGCCAGTTGGTGCCAGGCAGGTAGCTGCCAGTTCTCGCGTTTGAATTACCCGAACCCGGGGGTCAATCCTATGTGTGGGTGCCGATTTCTGCGGTGCTCACTTCTAACGCGCGCCGTACGGTCAGTTTGCAGTGGGTAGTACAAAGTAGGATCAAGGCACGCAAATCCGAACGAAAGGCATGTAATGCGCTGGACTAGCTGGCGTCGGGCGGTCGCTGTGGCGGCCATGCTCGTCGGCATCGGCGTCGGTGCGAGCACGGTTCCGGCATCAGCCGCGCCGTCGCACGTCACCGCACACTCGACCAGCTCGCTCGCCGACTGGTGGTGGTGAGCTCTTAACCCACGTTGCGGCTGTAGTCCTGGCAGCCGCAGCGACCCGAAGCGGTCCCGCTCCCGCTCTCCGCACCGGAGTACCGGTGCGCAGAGCCTTGGGGGCGGGACCGCTCCAATTAACGGCGTCCAAATCAACGGCGCTCGGCGTGTCTGCGAGGATCACCCGGTGAGCAGCCCGGACGGCCTGACGCACGTGCACAGCGGCAAGGTTCGCGATCTGTACCGGACCACTGACGGTCGGCTGCTCATGGTCGCCAGTGACCGGATCTCCGCATTCGACTTCGTTCTCGACAGCACGATCCCGGACAAGGGCCGCATCCTGACGGCGATGACGGCCTGGTGGTTCGAGCAACTCGACGGGCTCATCGGCAACCACCTGCTCAGCCTCGACGACCCGGTCATCCCGGCGCGGTGGCGTGGCCGGGCCATGGTGTGCACGCCACTGACGATGATCCCGGTCGAGGCGGTTGCCCGCGGCTACCTGACCGGCTCCGGCCTGCTCGACTACCGCGCGAACGGCAGCGTGTGCGGCGTCGCGTTGCCGTCCGGACTTGTGGACGGCGACCAGCTACCCGAACCGATCTTCACGCCGGCGACGAAGGCCGAACTCGGCCAGCACGACGAGAACGTCAGCTACGAGACCGTCGTCGCGACAGTCGGCGCGGACACGGCCGCGCAGTTGCGCGATCTGACGCTGGGCATTTACACCTACGCCGCGGAGGTCGCCCGCGGCCGCGGCATCATCCTGGCCGACACCAAGTTCGAGTTCGGACAGGTCGACGGTGCCGGGGCGCTGGTGCTGGCCGACGAGGTGCTGACGCCGGACTCGTCGCGGTTCTGGCCCGCCGACGAGTGGCGGCCCGGGCGCTCGCAGCCGAGCTTCGACAAGCAGTACGTGCGCGACTGGCTGCTCTCCGAAGATGCTGGCTGGGATCGGGCCTCAGGCGCGCCGCCGCCGCCGCTGCCCGACGAGGTCGTCGCTGCGACCCGGGCGCGCTACCTCGAGGCCTACGAGCGCCTCACCGGCCTGACCTTCGCCGACTGGCCGGGCCCGCCGCTAGGGTGAGCGCACGCCGTATCGAGGAGGAACTGTGGCCCGCGTGGTCGTCGACGTCGTGCTGAAGCCGGAGATCCTCGACCCGCAGGGCCAGGCGATCGTGGGGGCACTCGGCCGCTTGGGCATCTCGGGGGTCAACGACGTACGCCAGGGCAAGCACTTCGAGCTCGAGGTGGACGACTCGGTCGACGACGCCACCGTCGAGCGGCTCGCCGACACGCTGCTCGCGAATCCGGTGATCGAGAACTTCTCCATCCGGCGCAACTGACGCGACGCCGCGCCAGGTGGTGATCGCGGCCGGTTTGCCCCGGTAGCCTGATGCCGTGCCCGTGCGCGTCGGAGTGGTCACCTTCCCAGGCAGCCTCGACGACCGCGACGCCGCCCGCGCGGTCCGCCTCAGCGCAGCTGAAGCGGTGCCGCTCTGGCACGCCGACCCGGATCTGCACGGTGTCGACGCGGTCATCCTGCCCGGCGGCTTCTCCTATGGTGACTATCTGCGCTGCGGTGCGATCGCCAGGTTCGCACCCGTGATGGAGTCGATCGTCGCTGCCGCCCGTGACGGCCTTCCGGTCCTCGGCATCTGCAACGGCTTCCAAGTGCTGTGCGAGGCGCATCTGCTTCCGGGGGCGTTGATCCGCAACGACCGGCGCCGGTTCGTCTGCCGTGATCAGGTGCTGCGGGTGGCGAACACGTCGACGCCCTGGACGAACGGCTACCGCGCCGGCCAGGAGATCGTCGTCCCGATCAAGAACGGCGAAGGCGGGTACGTGGCGGACAAGCGCACGCTCGACGCGCTCGAAGCCACCGGACGGGTGGTCGTGCGGTACGCGGCCGGCAACCCCAACGGTAGCTACCGCGACATCGCCGGCATCTGCAACGAGGCGGGCAACGTTGTCGGGTTGATGCCGCATCCCGAGCACGCCGTCGATGCGCTCACCGGTCCCGGCACGGACGGCCTGGGGTTCTTCCTCTCGCTGGCGTCACACACCGGAGTCGCTGCATGACGCTCGACACCGTCGAGGCCGCCGCGAAGACGCCGGAGAACCCGCAGCCGTACAAGGAACTCGGTCTTGCCGACGACGAGTACGCGCGGGTGCGCGAGATCCTCGGCCGCCGGCCGACCAGCTCGGAGCTCGCCATCTACTCGGTGATGTGGAGCGAGCACTGCTCGTACAAGTCGTCGAAGGTCCATCTGCGCCAGTTCGCTGAGAAGGCGCCACGCTCGTCGGCGCTGTTGGTCGGCATGGGTGAGAACGCCGGCGTGGTGGATGTCGGCGACGGCTGGGCCGTCACGTTCAAGATCGAGTCGCACAACCACCCGTCCTACGTGGAGCCACACCAGGGCGCGGCCACCGGCGTCGGTGGCCGCGCCCTGGTGTGGCTC
>DATFTS010000142.1:0-3280 GCA_035261645.1 Jatrophihabitans sp.
GATGTGATGGACGTCGGCCCAGTCCAGCCGTGCTCGCGTCAGGGGCGCGTTGATGACGATGCCGACGGCCGACGCGGCGATCCGCGGGCTGAACACCAGATCGCAGACCACGTAGCTGAGCAGCAGCACTGCAGCCAGCCCGGACAGCACGCGTCCGGCCGCGTCGCTGGTCAACAGGAGTGCCGCGAGCGCCCCGAGCGCGCCGCTGCCGGCCAGTACCGTGTAGCGCCGGTCGGGGATGAAGCGCACTTCAGGGGGCGTTCGTCGAGGGATATCCACAGGCTTTTCCCCAGCTGGGGATAGAACTACAGCCGTGTAATCACAGCTGTGCGTAAAGGTGTGGGCGACAAGCTCAGCGCAGTCATCGCCAGCGCACGGCCATCACCAGGCCGAGCAGGATCACGCCGAACCCGACCGCGAAGTTCCACGCCCCGAGACTGGCCATGATCGGAATGTGCGGATTCTGCCCGCTCGAGGTCAGGTAATAAACGACCATGTAGGCCAGCCCGAGCAGCAACACGGTCGCCATGACGATCGGGTACCAGCTCGGGCTGGGCGCGAGCGCGCGCGAGCTCGTCGCCGAAACGGGCCGGCTGGTTGCGGCGGGCTTCTTGCGGACCTTGGACTTGGGCACGTGCTCTCTCCGAATTCCCGTACAGCAGCGCGCGAACCGCGACGGTCGGTGCGCAGCAGGTGTCACCGGTTAGCGTAGACGCCGCCGGACAGAGACCGCGCGCGATCAGGAGGTGCAGTGGCCCAGGGGTCGATGAGCCCGCGCCGCTGGCGCATCCTCGTCCCGGTGGTGTGCCTGCTGGCGGGCCTCGGTTTCGCCGCCGCCGTACGGGAATCGGGCGGCACGGCGCTGCGTGCTCCGGTCAACTCCACGCTTGCCGACACGGTCCGGGTCGCCGAGGACCGGGTGCATCGCCTCGACCGCCAGGTGCGGCAGTTGCAGGCCGAGGTCACTCGCACGGCGAAGGACGCGGGACTTGGCAACTCGGCTGTATCGCGCGCACAGGCCAGGGTGATGCCGCTCTTGGCTCCGGCCGGCCTTACTGCCGTGGCAGGCCCTGGGTTGGAGGTCATCCTCGACGACGCGCCGGGGCCGCCGGCCGGGGTCAACGTGGATCCGAACCAGCTCGTCGTGCACCAGTCGGACCTGCAGGCGGTGGTGAACGCGCTGTGGGCCGGCGGTGCGGAGGCCATGGCGGTAGCCGGTCAGCGGATCATCCCGACGTCGGCCGTGCGCTGCGTCGGGAACACCCTGTTGCTCAACGGCGAGGTGTTCTCCCCGCCTTACCGGGTTGCCGCAATCGGCCCGTCGGGCACAATGCAGACGAAGCTCGCGGCCTCACCCGGGGTCAAGCTGTTCCGTGAAGCCGCGGGCTACTACGGCCTCGGCTACACCGTAAGTACGCAGGACAACATGACCTTGCCCGAATACAGTGGGCCGATCACGCTGAGCTACGCGCACGCAGGGAAGTAGGAAACACACCCTTGACCGACAACACCGTCGTCGCCAGCCCGGCGCCCGCGTCGCCGCCCGGCAGAAGGCCGATGTCGGCCGGCGACCGCATCCGGTTTGCGCTGCGTGGCATCGGCCAGACGCTGATCACGCTCGGCCTGGTGGTGCTGCTGTTCGTCGTGTACGAGGTGTGGATCACCAACATCTTTGCCCACCAGGCGCAGGTGAAGGTCTACAACGCGCTTCAGCACGAGTGGCAGGACGGCCAGGACCCGCTCCTGCCGCTGCCCGGTGAGAACACCACGACGATCCCGCTCGGCAGTGGCATCGCGGTGTTGTACATCCCGCGCCTCGGCCGGGACTATCACTTCGCCGTCGTGCAGGGCAGCCAGGTGCCCGATGACGCCCAGTTGGAGAAGGGGCCGGCGCACTACGCCGATACTCAGCTCCCCGGCGAGACCGGCAACTTCGCGGTCGCCGGCCACCGGGTCGGCAAGGGCGAGCCGTTCCTGAACATCGACAAGCTGCAGTCGGGCGACGCGGTGATCGTCGAGACGAAGTCGTTCTGGTACGTCTACCGCGTTATCGGCAAGCCAGCGGGTCAGAACCCGCAGACGGTGAAGGAGCAGGTCGCGACCGTCAATGGCAACCCGATCATGTTGCCCGGCCGGGAGATCGTCGACCCGAGCGACGGCGACGTGCTCCAGCCGGTGCCGGACAACCCGGGCGCCACGCCGCAGAAGGCGCTGATGACGTTCACGACCTGCCATCCGAAGTTCACCGCGTCGCAGCGGATGATCGTCTACTCCGAACTCGTGTCGAAGGCGCCGAACAACAAGAAACTGAAGATGCCGGACAGCATCGAAGCGCTGTACAGCGAGGTGAATGCCTGATGTACGTGTGGATCTGGCGCCGGCTGCCCGGCCCGCTCGCCGCGAAGGTCGCAGAGGTGCTCTTGCTCTTGGCAGCCGTATCGGCGCTGCTGCTGTTCATCGTATTCCCGTGGATCGAGCCGCACCTGCCGATCAGCCAGGTGACGGTGCCGCACAAGTGAGCGTCCGCATCCTCGTCGTCGACAACTACGACAGCTTCGTCTACAACCTGGTCCAGTATTTGGGCCAGCTGGGTGCCGACGTGATCGTGCGCCGCAATGACGCCGTGCATCCCGACGAGCTCGCTGCACTCGGCGTCGACGGTGTGCTCATCTCGCCCGGCCCGGGGACCCCCCACGATGCCGGTGAGTCGATGGCGTTCGTGTCGGCGTGCGCGGACCAGCAGCTGCCGCTGTTCGGCGTGTGCCTCGGGCATCAGGCGATCGGCGCGGTGTTCGGCGCACCGATCGTGCGGGCTCCAGAGCTGCTGCATGGCAAGACCAGCGAGGTAATGCACGACGGGTCAGGTGTGCTCGCCGGGTTGCCCTCGCCGTTCGTCGCGACGCGGTACCACTCGCTCGCGGTGTCCGAGGTGGAGCTGCCCGCGGAGATCGTCGTCACCGGTCGGACACCGTCGGGTGTCGTCATGGCGCTGCGGCACTCGTCGTTGCCGATCGATGGCGTGCAGTTCCACCCCGAGTCGGTCCTGACTCAAGGTGGGCACCGGATGGTGGCCAACTGGCTGCGCCACTGCGGCGCGGATGTGGATGACGACTTGGTCGAGCGACTCGGCGCCGAGGTCGAGACGCTGCGCGCTGCCGCCTTCGCCGGCGTCTGAGCAACGCGCCGCCGCCTTCGCTGGCCGGCCGTCTGAGCGACGGAGCAACGCATGACCGACGAGCTCACCGTGTGACGGCCGACGGTCGCTCGCTCAACCTTGGGC
>DATFTS010000143.1:0-3626 GCA_035261645.1 Jatrophihabitans sp.
AGGGCGTCGGCGATGTCGTCGATCCAGCCCGCCACGTCGGCGGCGGACAACGCGCTCGCCGACTCGCGAATCGCAGTAGTCAGGTCGTACTGCGCGTCGGCGACCGAGATGTAATCGACCGGCCCCGGCTCGACCTCGAACGCCTGCCACAGCACGGTGGTCGGCGCGCTGCTCGGCGAGTAGTCGAACACCTCCGGCACCACGCCCAGACCCGGGCCGGTGACAGCCTCGCCCTGCTCGAGCGCAGCACTGCGGAACGCCGCCGGACCGGGCAGCCCCCGAACGTCGCCGGCCACCGGCAGGACCGCTCGAACCGGACCGTCCGCGCGGCGCCAGGCGATCAACACTTCGCGCAGCGGCACGAGCTCGACGTCGAAGGCCGGCAGCCCGCCGACTTGATGGGGCGCGTCACCGGCGCTCACTGCATCGGCGGCTTGATCAACGCTGACGCGGCCTGCGAAGAAGGCCGCACTCCACGCGGCGAGCAGGCCGGAACGCGGCGGACTCACCGCGCCAGGCTAGCCGGACGGCCGACGCCTTTGGCGGGCGTGGCTTCCGCGATCGGCGTCGCCACCCGCCTACTGTCACGACACGTGCGTGATTACTCCGACGTCCTTGCTCATCCCGGGACTCACCCCGGCCGGCCGCGCCGCCAGGTGCCGCAGGTGCCCGCCGAACCGGAACTTGTGGTCGAGACGGCGGACGGCCGGTTCTGCGGAGCAGTCGTCGCCCTCGGCAGCGCGGTCGAGGCGGGGGAGCGCCGCGAGACCGTGACCTTGGAGGACCGGCATGGCCGGCGCCGAGACTTCCCGTTGCTGCCCGCGGCGTTCCTGCTGGACGGCCAGGTGGTCACCCTCGTCCGGCCGGCGGCCGCGCCGCGAACCCCGGCGGCGCGTGCGCGTACAGCGTCCGGATCGTTCGCCGTGGCGGATGCGCCGGCCCGGGTAGCCCGCGCCAGCCGGATCTGGGTCGAGGGGGTCCACGACGCGTCACTCGTCGAACGCATCTGGGGCGACGACCTGCGCGTCGAGGGTGTGGTAGTCGAACCGCTGGACGGTATCGACGAACTGCCCGAGCGCATCCGCGAGTTCGGCCCCGGCCCCAAGCGCCGCGTCGGTGTGCTCGTCGATCACCTCGTCGCCGGGTCGAAGGAGTCGCGCATTGCCGCGCAGGTTCGCCACCCGGACGTGCTGATCAACGGTCACCCCTACGTCGACATCTGGCAGGCGGTGAAGCCGACGGCGCTGGGCGTCGCGAAGTGGCCCACCATCCCACGTGGGACGGACTGGAAGTCGGGCGTGTGCGCCGCGCTCGGGGTCTCCAACCCACGCGAGATGTGGCGTCGGGTGCTTGCGAGCGTGGACAGCTACGCCGACGTCGAGGTGCCCTTGTTACGAGCCATGGAAGAGCTCATCGACTTCGTCACCGCGTGACGGGCCGAACGGCGGCCCCGGTGTCATGCTTGTAGTGAGTGGGGCACATTGCGAGAGGGCGGGATGTATCGGTGCCGGATTGGCTCTACTGGTTGATCGCGGCAGGAGTGCTTGCCGCTGCCGAGGTCACCTCGCTGACGTTCGTCCTGATCATGTTCGCCGGCGGTGCGCTCGCCGGCTCTATCACCGCGGCCCTGGGCGGTCCGGTGCTGCTCCAGGTGATTGTCGCGATCGTGGCCACGGTGGCGCTGCTGGGCGGCGTCCGGCCAGTGGCGCGCCGGCACCTGATGAGCGGCCCGCACACCCCCACGGGCACTGAGCGGCTCGTCGGCCAGGAGGCCATCGTCCTCAGCGAGGTCGACGCTCATGACGGCCGGGTGCGCCTCGACGGCAACGAGTGGTCGGCCCGCGCATTTGACGAGCGGCAGGTGCTGCCCGCCGGTACGGTCGTGCGCGTCATGAGGATCAGCGGCGCAACCGCGGTCGTGCTGCACGAAGAGCCGTACTTCCGGAAGGAGCTGAGCTGACACCATGACCGGTGGAGTCATTGCCGCGATCGTCGTCCTGGTCGTGCTGCTTTTTGTCCTGATCCGTGCGGTGCGGATCGTCCCGCAGGCGCGTGCCGCCGTGATCGAGCGCCTTGGTCGCTACATCCGCACCCAAGGGCCGGGCCTGACCTTCCTCGTTCCGTTCGTCGACCGGATGCGCCCGATGATCGATCTGCGTGAGCAGGTCGTCAGCTTCCCGCCGCAGCCGGTGATCACCTCTGACAACCTGACCGTCGGCGTCGACTCCGTCATCTACTTCCAAGTCACGGATCCGCGCTCAGCAACCTACGAGATCGCGAACTACATCCAGGCGGTGGAGCAGCTCACCATCACGACGTTGCGAAACGTGATCGGCTCGCTGAACCTCGAGCAGGCACTCACCAGTCGCGATGAGATCAACAGCAAGCTGCGCGGAGTGCTGGACGAGGCGACCGGGCCGTGGGGCATTCGCGTTGCCCGGGTGGAGATCAAGGCGATCGACCCGCCGCCGTCCATCCAGGACGCGATGGAGCAGCAGATGCGCGCCGACCGCAACAAGCGCGCGCTGATCCTGACCGCCGAAGGCCAGCGGGAGTCCGCGATCAAGACCGCGGAGGGAAACAAGGCCGCGCAGATCCTGTCAGCCGAAGGTCAGAAGCAGGCAGCGATTCTCGAAGCCGAGGCCGAGCGCCAGTCGCGCATCCTGCGAGCCGAGGGTGAGCGCGCCGCGCGCTTCCTCGCCGCCCAGGGCCAAGCGAAGGCGATCGAGACGACGTTCGGTGCGATCCACGCGGCCCGCCCGGACCCGGCGCTGCTCGCCTACCAGTACCTGCAGACGCTGCCGCAGATCGCCCAGGGCGAGTCGAACAAGATGTGGATCGTCCCGAGCGAGTTCAGCAAGGCACTCGAGGGCCTGGCGCGGTTGACAGGTGGGGACGGCAACGAGCCGCCGTCGTGGCTCGCGGTCGAGAGCACCGACAGGGGAGAGGGACCGCCGATCGACACGAGCGGGTGGTTCGACTCGAACCTGCAGCCCGCCGCGGAGCAGCCGGAGGCCGCCAACATCCGGGCATCGGACAACGACCCGGATTCGCTGCTGGCCCGGCAAGGACTTCCCGACGGGCCGGCGGTGCCGATGCCGGCCCCGGCGCCGCCCGAGCCGGAGCCGACCGCGCAGCCGCAGCCGCCCACGTCGGAACCCCCGACGTACCCCGAGCAGCCCTGATGACCGATAGCAGCCCTGATGACCGAGAGCAGCCCTGATGACCGAGAGCAGCGCTGACGGCCGCTAGAAGCCGGTCTGGTTGAACGGCGCGTACGGCGTCGAGAACATCACGTCGGCGCGATCGAGCGCACCAGGCGTCAGTTCCTCGACGCCGGCGAGCAGGTTTCGCAGCCGGTAGCCACCGAGGTAGCACGCAGCCAGCGCGCGCTGGTGCACGCGTAGATCAGGCGCCTCGGTCGTCGGTGTGCAGGAGCTGTTGCTGCCATCGGTTTCCAGCAGCACGCGGCCTGCGCCGAACTTGCCGGTGCCGTCGTCGATGACGTCGATAACCACCCGGCCGGCGACCGCGTAGCCACGCGCCGAAAGTGCAGCAGGGACGTCCAGCAGCCGCAGCCACACGTAGTCGAACGTGCTCGTCTGCTGAAGTGCTCGCGCGTCCGG
>DATFTS010000144.1:0-4308 GCA_035261645.1 Jatrophihabitans sp.
GTCGCAGAGCCGTCCGACGCTGTCATCGTCGTCGAGCATCGTGACGATCGCGATCACGGTGTCGCGATCGGCCATCTCGACCGGCAGGCCCGCTGCGATCAAGCCTGCCTCGAGATCGTTTCCGGAGATGGCCGACGCCGCGAGGTTCAGCACCAGCTTCGCCGGGTCGAAACGGCCGGGCGCGAACTGCTCCGGTCCCGCTATCAGCACGCCGGAGAGCTCAGGCGCCGCACGCAGCCGTTCGCGCGCGTCGCTGACTAGCCGGAGCAGTCGATCAAGAAGCCGCGCACCGAGCGGGTCGGAGAGCAGCGCTCGCGCGCCGTCGATGCTCGCGACGATCGATCCCGCGGGGCTGGTCGTCGCACACGCCTCGAAGCCGCGTTCGAGACGATCGCGATCGATGCGCCGCGTGTACGCCGCGACGATCGAAGCCTGGCTGTACGCGGGCAACGTCTTGTGCGCGCTGATCACCATCGCGTCGGCACCGATCGCCAACGCGTGCGGTGGGTAGCCCGGGTGGAAGCCGAGATGCGCACCCCACGCTTGATCGACGACCACGGGCACGTCACGAGCGTGTGCAAGCGACACGATCGCCGGCAGGTCAGAGATCGTGCCCACGTACGACGGCTCGACGACAAAGACGGCGGCGGCGTCAGGGTGCGCGTCCAGCGCGGCGGCAAGCGCCGGGACGGACAGTCCGACCGGCAGGCCGGTGGACGGATCGAGCTCAGGCGGCAGCCACACGGGGTCGAGGCCCGCGAGGATCAGGCCGAGCAGGGTGCTGCGGTGCGCCGTGCGCGCCACCAGCACCCGGTCGCCCGGCCGGCCGACGGCAAGTGCGACCGACTGGTTCGCGTGCGTCGACCCACCCGTCGAGTAGCGGCACCAATCAGCGCCCCAGAGCTTCGCGCCCAACTCCTCCGCGGCACGGACGGCGGCCGGTGCGTCCTTGATCGTGCCGACACCGCCGAACAGTGGGACATCGCCCGCGAGCACCCGGCCGAGCTCCGGCCACACCGCACCGGCTCGCTGCTTGTGGCCCGGGACGGTGAACGGGTTGCCCGGGTCGGCCACGAACCGGGCCCACGCCGCCAGCAGCGGTGCGTCGCGCTCCATCATGACTCCAGCAGCTCGTGTGCGCGGCCGTCCTCCCAGATCGTCATCCGGGTGTGCGCGGACTCGCCGAGGCGCTCCATCACCGGGACGACCAGCAGCTCGACCAGCATGAACGCGGCGGTCAAGCTGTAGAACGGCGATGGCGACTCCACGGACGCGGGCAACACGACATCGGCGATGTTCGCCACCGGTGACAGCTGCTCGTCGGTGACGAGGATGATCGTCGCGCCGTGTTTGCGCACCGTCTGGGCGACCTCAAGGCTGCTGCGCTGATACCGCGTGACGTCCATCAGCAGGTAGATGTCGCGCCGGCTGATGTCGAGCAGCTGGCCGAGGTCGGTGCCGAGCGGGTCGCCGAGGTAGCGGATCTTCGCGCGTACCTGCTCTAGGTGCAGCGCGAGGTACTCCACCACCCGGCCGGTGAACCGGCCACCCGTCAGGAAGACCCGACGCGAGCTGTCACTGAGGAGTGAAATGGCCGCGTCCAGATCGGTGGGCGGGATCATCGCCAGCGAGTCGAGGGCCATCTTGCTCAGGTCGGTCGCCCGGCGCATGAGCAGCTCCGCCTGGGAGCCCGGCTCGACCCGCCACGTGGCGCGGGCCAGCGGGCCTTTGGAGCGCCGGGTCAGCTCGCCGCGTAGTTGCGTCTGCAGACCGGGGAACCCCTCGAAGCCGAGCGCCTGGGCGAAACGGACGACGCTCGGTCCGCTCACCGACGCGCGATCCGCAAGGTCAGCCACCGTGCTGAGCCCTGCGCTCGGGTAGTCGGAGAGCAGGATCCGGGCCACCTTGCGTTCTGCCGGTCGCAGGTCGGGCATCCGGGAGCGGATCTGATCGGCGACGCTTGCGTGTTCGTCGCCGGACCGGACGGGACGGTTGGTCACGCGATGCGTCCCGCGGCAACGCGGTAGTCGGTCAGTGGCAGGTGGCGCATGCCCATCGTCCGCACGTCGACGGCGGTAACCGTTTCTTCTGGCAGCGGCGTCCAGCCGAGTGCCGGCATGCCGGACGACGCGAAGACCAGCGAGCCGTCCGGGGTGCTGCGCCAGCGCATCAGGAAGTATGCATCGAGGTGATCATGAGGGGCGCCACCGGGTAGGGCGGCCAGCTCGTCCATCGGTGCACCTTCCGGTGAGTTCGCGTGAACAATGATCAACTCATCGCGGGTGAGGATCAATGCGTTGAGACTGGCGTACGGGTAGTGCCCCCGCAACGCCGATGCCACCCGAACGACAGCCGGCGCCACGCTGCCCTCCGCGTGGTCGTGTTCCTGGCAGACGAGTGCGAAGTACCGTTCGCTGTCCGTGTCGCCGGCGAGCCGCCCCTTGGTCGAGGCGGTAAGCATGTCATCGAGCGCGTCGGTCGGAGCGATGCAGCCGTTGTGCGCGAACGCGATTTGGTCGCCCACGAAAGGGTGTGTGTTGGCCGGGTCGACTCGGTAGCCCACCGTCGCCCACCGAAGATGCACGATCCGCGCCACAGCGTCAGTCGCCATTGCCTGCGCGTAGTCCCGATCTTCAGCTGCGGAACTCGCCGAGCGATGGGTGTGCGGGGTGGCGCCGGGAGTCGGCAGCCAGGAGGTTCCCCAGCCGTCGCCGTGCAGGGAGGTCAGTGACGTGAACTGCGCGAGGTCCTTGTCTCCCACAAGGTGCCTGACACTCGCTGGCGACGCGGCAACCAAACCGAGTAAGCGGCACATGAGGGCTTCCCAGCGAGTGCGGAGCGAAGTAACGTCTCGTACACCGTAGCAGCCGACGGCAGATATGAAACGTCTCTGACATATGCGACCGATAGCTTCCGAGGCCGGAAGGACGGTGGGGGATGACCGAAAGCGCGACGCCCGATGTGCTTCCGGTGCTGCCCGAAGCGGACGTCGCCGAAGTCGTCGATGAGCTGGCGAAGGCCGGCGCCACGATGCTTGTCGGGGCTGTCGTCGACATGGCCGGCGTCGCGCGCGCCAAGGGCGTGCCCATTCACCGCAGCGCGACGTTCCACAAGACCGGGATGGGTGCCTCGCCCACCTGGAACCTCTTCTGCATCGACAACGCCGTGCTGGTCACTGACCGGCTCAGCGTCGTCGGCGACGTACGGCTGCGCGCGGACCTCACCGCCGCACGGGCATTGGGCGAGGGCTTCGCGTGGGCTCCGGCCGAGATGTTCGATCAGCACGGCCAGGCGTGGCCGGGATGCGCACGCGGGCGCCTCCGGCACGTGCAGGCGGCGTTGGCTGCCGCCGGACTCGATGCGTTGATCGGCCATGAGTTGGAGTTCGTGGTGACCGCCGGCGACGGCGCGCCGCTGGCTGCGACGCGCTGGCAGGCGTACGGGCTGGGCGCGATGTTCGGCGCCGAAGCCTTCGTCGCCGATCTCGAGTCGGCGCTCGGCAATGCCGGTCTGGCCGTCGAGCAGCTGCACGCCGAATACGCGAGCTACCAGTTCGAGGTGTCGCTCGCTCCGGCGACGCCGATCGAGGCGGCGGACAGTGCGCTGTTGGCCCGGCTGGTGATCAGCCGAGTCGCCCGCCGGCACGGCCTGCTCGCTTCGTTCTCGCCGTTGCCGATGGCGGGCGGCGCAGGCAACGGCGCCCACCAGCACCTGTCGCTCTCGCGGGCCGGCGTCCCACTGCTTTCCGGCGGGGACGGGCCGCACGGCCTTACTGCCGAGGGCGCGGCTGCGCTCGCAGGCATCGTCCGCGGATTGCCGCAGACGCTGGCGGTCTTCGCCGGCTCCGTCCTGTCGTCGTCGCGACTGCAGCCCGGGCACTGGTCCGGCGCGTACGCCTGCTGGGGCTTGGAGAACCGCGAGGCGGCGGTCCGGTTCTGCGCCGCGACGCCGGGCAACCCGCACGGCGCGAACGTCGAACTCAAGTGCATCGACCCGTCCGCGAACCCCTACCTCACCAGCGCGATGATGCTGGGTCTTGCGATGCACGGCCTTACCGAGCGGGCGGAACTGCCGCCCGAGGTCAGCGTCGACCCTGCTCGGCTCGACGCGCCCGCTGCCGCGGCGGCGGAGGTCGTGCGGCTGGCGGACAACCAGGCCGAAGCGCTGGATCTGCTCCGCAACTCGGCACTCGCCGAAGACGTGCTCGGCATCGACATCGTCGATGCGCTGCTCGCCGTACGCACCCATGAGGTTGACAACTACGCCGACCGATCCATCGAAGAACTGACCGAACGCTTCCGTTTCGCC
>DATFTS010000145.1:0-10137 GCA_035261645.1 Jatrophihabitans sp.
CCCTGGAGCCGTGCACGATGTGCGCCGGGGCGATCGTGCTCTCGCGTATCGCTCGCGTCGTCTTCGGTGCGTGGGACCCCAAGGCGGGCGCGGCCGGATCGTTGTGGGATGTGCTCCGCGACCGGCGCCTCAATCACCGACCCGAGGTGGTGGCCGGCGTGCGGGAGGCCGAGTGTGCGGCGCTACTCGCCGACTTCTTCGCGGAGCGGCGCCGCTTCGACGTCCGGTAATCTATGCGGCGGTGGCGTGTCCGAGCGGCCAAAGGAGCACGCCTCGAAAGCGTGTGTGGTTAACAGCCACCGTGGGTTCGAATCCCACCGCCACCGCCAATGGAAGCCCCGGATTTGCTCGCCTACCGCGCCTAGCGAGTCCGGGGTGATTCTTGTGACAAAGCCAGTGGTAACCCGACCGGGAACGTTTGGTCGCGGCAACCGCGGTCGCCCACGACCTGGCCGTCTTCACCCGGAATCCGGAGGAGTCCGAAGGCATCGACGGGCTGACTGTCCACCGCGTCTGACCGGTCGTCGACAATCTGATCGCATTGGATTCCGATCATGTTGCGACCCGGCTGTCCCAACCGCCTCGGTGCAACATGATCTCTTGCAAGGCGTCGCCGTCCGCCTCACCCTGCCACGCAGCATTAGCGGCTGACCGTCCGGCGCTCGGTTCGACCGCCACCGCCAAAAACGAAGTGGTCACCTCGGAGGCTGGAGAACCAGCCAGCGAGGTGACCACAAACGCGACGAGCAGATGGCGCAGTTAGTTACGTACTGCGGAGATCTCGAACTCGAGGGTGATCTTGTCGCTCACCAGCACGCCGCCGGTCTCGAGCGCTGCGTTCCAGTTCACGCCCCAGTCCTTGCGGTTGATGACGACGCTGCCCTCGAGGCCGATGCGGTTGTTGCCGAACGGGTCCGTGGCCGCGCCCTGAAACTCGAGCGGGAACTCGATGGACTTGGTGACGCCCTTGATGGTGAGGTCGCCGGTCACCACGAAGTCGTCGCCGCCCTCGTGTGCGATCGAGGTCGACTTGAACGTGACCACCGGGTGGTTCTCGGCGTCCAGGAAGTCATTGGTGCGCAGATGCGCGTCACGCTGTTCGTTGCGGGTGTTGATGCTCGGGACCTGCAGCGTCACGGTCACCGAGGAGTTGGCGGGGTTGGCGCCGTCGATCACAGCGCTGCCCTCGAACTCGTCGAACGAACCGCGGACCTTGGTCACCATCGCGTGCCGAGCGACGAAGCCGAAGCGGCTGTGGGACGGGTCGACGGTGTAGGTGCCGGTCAGGGTGTTGAAGTCAGTAGTCGTGGCGGTCATACCGCTCATCTCCTTGTCGGGAATTTGGTTGAACCATCAACAAAGACGCTACGCCAATGAAGATGATGCGTCAACCACCTCTCGCTATGATGTATTCCATGACTGATGCCACGGCAACCGCGCCGCGCTGGCTGGATGCGCGAGAGCAGGCTGCCTGGCGCGCCTACCTCGACATGACCACGAAGCTGTCGGCCCGGCTCAACCGGGAGATGCAGGACGATTCCGGGATCTCGGCCGCCGATTTCGCAGTCCTGGTGCCACTCAGCGAGCACTCGGACGCGCGGATGCGGGTGCTGGAGCTGGCCCGGGCGCTGGGTTGGGAGAAGAGCCGGTTGTCACACCAGCTCACCCGAATGCAGCAGCGCGGACTGGTCGAGCGGTCCGACTGCTCCGAGGACCGCCGCGGTGCGTTCATCGTCCTGACGGGCAAGGGTCGTGACGCCGTGGTCGCGGCGGCACCGAAACACGTGGAGTCGGTGCGTCGCTATGTATTCGACGAGCTCAGTACCGAGCAGGTCGACGCGCTTGGCGCGATCGCCCGCATCGTCGCAGAACAGTGCGACGCCGCGTGCAGCGGCCGCGAAGAGACCTGCGGCAGCGACGGCTTCGAGTAGGCAGCGGCTGCCGGCAGGTCATTTTGTAGAGTTCGAATTGCTCCGGCGAAGAGCTCCGGAGTTGCCGAGGAGGGGCGGGTGGTGGTGGTCAATTCCGGCTCCGCAACGCGCTCGATCCCGGCCACGCCGATCCTGCTTGTCGAGGACGATCCCGGGGACGCAGTGCTCGTCCAAGCCTGCCTGGGCGAGGTCGGGGTGCCCGACGACGCGATCATCTGGACCCGCACCTTGGCTGACGCGCTCGAGGCGCTGGCCCGCAAGCCGCGCTGCGTCCTGCTTGACCTTGGGCTGCCGGACACCGACGGCTTCGGGTCGGTGCACAAGATGGTCGAGGCCGCTCCGACCCTTCCGGTGATCGTGCTTACCGGCCGTCAGGAGCGCGACGGGGTGGACGCGCTGGCCGCGGGCGCCCAGGACTACCTGGTCAAAGACAGCCTCAGCGGCGAACTGCTCGAGCGCTCGATCCGCTACGCCATCGAGCGCAAGCGTGCCCAGCGGACCCAGGAGCAGTTGCGCGAGGCTCGGCTCAGCGCCAGTGAACAGGGGCGCCTCGAACGCGGCCTGCTGCCGACGCCGCTGTTGCGCAGCCAAGCCGTGGAGTGCTCGACCTATTACCAGCCCGGCCGCGATCACGCCGTACTCGGCGGCGACTTCTTCGACGTCGTCGAGACGCACGACGGACTGGTGCGCGCGGTGATCGGCGACGTCATGGGTCACGGCCCGGACGAGGCCGCGCTGGGCGTACACCTGCGTGTGGCGTGGCGCACCCTCGTGCTGGCGGGGACGCCGGACCAGCAGATCCTGCCGACACTCGCCCGGCTGCTCGAAGCCGAACAGGACGAGCAGCGGCCGTACGTCACCGCGTGCGACGTGACCATCGGGCCCCAGGGAGCGATCGTCCGGCTCGCCGGCCACCCTGCACCGATCATCGGGGTCGACGGCGCGTGCTCGTACCCGGAACTGGTCGTCGGCGCCCCGCTCGGCGTGCGACTGCCTCCGGATATCCCCATCGGCTGGCCCGACAACGTCCTTGCGCTGCCTCCCAGCGCATCGATGTTGCTCTACACCGACGGCCTGCTCGACGCATATGCGGTTGACGCCGACTCCGACAGCCTCGGCATCGTCGAGTTGGTGAACGCGGTGCAGACGTGCATGGGCGCCGGGGCGCCGGCCCCTACCTGGATCTCCAGACTCGTCCACAGCGCGCCACGGGCGCCGCTCGACGACACCGCGGTAGTCGTCCTTACCGTCGAGCCTCAGTGACGAACGAGTTCGCGTCGCGTTCGTGGACGTTGCGGCGCCGGATCGCGCGCTCGTTCGTCGGCGCAAGCGCGGTCGTCATCATCCTGGCGGGCATCGTGGCGTTCTCTACGGTGCAGTTCGTCATGGCAGGCAATCGGGTGGTGTACCGGTGGGAGCCCGCGGTTTCACGCACGGCCCAGTTCGTCGCCGCGGTCAATGGCGAGGAGGGCAGCCTGCGCGCGTACGTGCTCACCGGTAGCCCCAGCTTTGTCACGCTGTACCAACAGAACCTGGCCGACCAGCGCCGCAATGCCGCGAGCCTGCATTCGCTCGTAGGGAGTGACGCGACCCTGCGGCGGCAACTGGCGTCGCTCGAGCAGGCGGTGGCGACGTGGCACGACCAGGTTGTCACGCCGGCGTTGAACAGCGTGCGCAGTCGCGACGGCAGTGCCAGCCCGCTCGTCGCAGGAACAACGGCCACTCGGCTGTCTGCATCGATGCGTGCCGACGCTGCGACGCTCTCGGCGCAGGTGGAGGCGAAGGCCAACACTGCACGCAAGGAGCGCACCAAGTTCGGCGTTCTCTTCGTGCTCGCCATTGCGATGACGGCCCTCGTCTTCGTCCTCATCGGCGTGGTGATCTGGCGGGGATTGCACCGATGGGTGCTCCGACCAGTTGACCGGCTGGCGACGCAGACTCGCGAGGTCGCGAGGGGCGACACCTACCGGCAGATCGTGCCGGAGGGCCCGGTGGAGTTGGGCCGCCTCGGCGCGGACGTTGAGGCGATGCGGCTGCAGATCGCCGGGCAACTCGCGAAGGCCGAGGACACACAGGAGGAACTGCGGCTGCGTAGCGAGGAACTCGCGCGCTCGAACGACGACCTGCAGCAGTTCGCCTACGTCGCGTCCCACGACCTGTCGGAGCCGCTGCGCAAGGTCGCGAACTTCTGCCAACTGCTCGAGCGGCAGTACGCCGACCAGCTCGACGACCGCGCCAAGCAGTACATCGACTTCGCCGTCGACGGCGCCAAGCGGATGCAGGTCCTGATCTCCGACCTGCTTGCACTCTCTCGAGTCGGACGCACGACCGAAGAGTTCGTGCCCGTGTCCCTCGACGGCGCGCTCGACGCGGCACTCACCACACTGGCCGACCGCATCGCCGAGGTCGGCGCGAAGATCGTTCGGGCGACGCCGTTGCCGGTGGTCCCGGGCGACCGCGCCCTGCTCACCTCGCTGCTGGAGAACCTGGTCGGCAACGCGGTGAAGTACCGCCGCGAGGACGTCGAGCCGGTGATACGCATCTGGGCCGAGCACAACCGTGACGACCGGCTCTGGACGATCACCATCGGTGACAACGGCATCGGGATCAATCCGCAGTTCGCCGAGCGGATCTTCGCGGTGTTCCAGCGGCTGCATCTGCGCGATCGGTATGGCGGCACCGGCGTGGGACTCGCGCTGTGCCGCAGGATCGTCGAGTTCCACGGGGGTCGCATCTGGCTTGATCCCGTAGCATCGCCTCAAGGGGCGACGTTCAGGTTCACGATCCCGGGGGGTTCTGAGGGTGCCGAATCACGTCACTGAACAGCCCCGTTCCCCCCTGGGGGTCCTGCTGGTCGAGGACGACCCGGGTGATGTGGTGATCGCTCGAGAGGCGTTGCGCGCGAGTCGGCTGAAGTCGCGGCTGAACGTCGTGCCGGACGGCATCGAGGCCATGAAGTACCTCCGTCGCGAAGACGGCTACTCGGACGCTGAGCGACCGGACCTGATCCTGCTCGACCTCAACCTGCCGGGGATGAGCGGGCACGAAGTGCTGGCCGAGCTCAAGTCGGACCCGAAGCTGCGCAGGATCCCCGTCGTCATCCTGACGACCTCAGGCGCGGTCGAGGACGTCGAGCAGAGTTACGACCTACACGCGAACGTCTTTGTCACGAAGCCGGTCGATTTCGACCACTTCACCGACGTTGTGAAGCAGATCGACGACTTCTTCCTGACCGTCGCCTCCCTGCCGCCATCCCACTAGCTCACCTGCACTTCTCGGACCGTCATCTTCCGTTCGTTAGAACGTCAGATGCCCGGGGAACAGTGCTGCCATGACTGTGCGCATCGGGACGATGTCCATCGACGGCACGCCGATTTCCGAGGCCGACATGGCGCGGATCGAGGCTGAGGAAAGGCTGCACGCCGAGCAGCAACGCAGTGCGGTTCGTGTCATCGCCGGTAGCGCACTCGACGCCGACGATTGCCGGGACCTGCTCGCGATCCTGGGCCTGAGCCGCGAGGTGGTCGTGGCCGCGAGGGCGCAGATGGGAGAGCCCGCGGTGAAGCGTCCGCGCCGGCGCGGCGCGGCTGCCTGACCCTTACCGAGATTCGTCGCACACGGCGCTTCCACGGCGGCTCGCGGGCGTCGACAGTGACGTAGCGTGTGGGCCCGTGGGGCAGCGGTGTACGGCTTCAGCGGGCGGTCACAAGATCGCCTACTACGAGGCCGGCCCCTCCGACGGCCCGGTAGTGGTGTTGCTGCATGGGCTCGCGTCCGACGCCGACACGTGGGACAAGGCCATCGGCCCACTCGCCTCGCACGGTCTGCGAGTGCTGGCCCTGGATCTGCTCGGCCACGGTGATTCTGACAAGCCGGCGGGCAGCTATCTCTTGACCGACTTCGCGGCGTCGCTCGCCGCGTTCCTCGATGCGCTCGACATCCCTTCGGCAACGCTGTGCGGGCACTCGTTCGGCGGGGCCATCGCGCTCTACTTCGGATCGCAATACCCGGAGCGGGTGCAGCGGATCGTCCTGGTTTCCGCGGGCGGGCTCGGCCGCGAGGTGCATCCGGTGTTGCGTGCGGCCGCGCTGCCAGTGGCGCCCGCTCTGCTGCGCGTGGCGCTGCTGCCGCGGCTGCGCCGGCTTTACGGACACCCGCGGTTGCACCGGGCACTTCGGTTGACGCCGGACAACCTGGTGAATCTCCGGCGCGCGGCGCGGGCGCTCGACAGCGAAGCCGGGCAGGCGTCGTTCTTCGCTTCGCTGCGCGGCGTGATCGCGCCGTCCGGCCAGCGAACCGCGTCGCAGGAGATGCGGGCGTTCGCCGAACAGGTGCCGATGCTGCTGATCTGGAACGAGGGCGATCCGGTGATCCCGGTGGCGCACGCGCAGGCGCATCTCGAGCGGGCGAAGCCGACGACCCGGCTGGTCGTCTTTCCCAGCCGCGGCCACGAGCCACACCGGCGCAGCGCGCAACGGTTCGCGGACGAGGTCGCGGCGTTCGTCCATTCCACCGAACATCCCACTATGCAAGACGACAGTCTCTAAATTTGGGATTTGGTTTAGGGTTGCGTCGTGAGCAGATGGGCGATCCTCGGCGTGGGCACGTTCGCCCAGGCGGCCACCTGCTCGTTCCTGTATGGCATCCCGATGCTGCTGCCGGCTTTGCGCGCCGACGGCGTGAGCCTGCTTGCCGCCAGCCTGCTCGTCTCCGCGCCGATGGTCGGGTTGCTTTGCACGCTGATCCTCTGGGGCGCCGCAGCCGATCGCTACGGCGAGCGAGTGGTGATCGTGTCCGGCGTCGGGGCGGCAGCCGCGTTGCTGTTCGTCGCGGCAGCCTGCAGTGGCACGGTGGCACTCGGTGCGCTGTTCGTCCTGGCCGGCGCATGCGCAGCGTCGGTCAATGCCGCGAGCGGACGGGTCGTGATGGGCTGGTTTCCGCCGAACGAGCGGGGCCTGGCCATGGGGACGCGGCAGACGGCGCAGCCGCTCGGGGTGGCGCTGGCGGCACTCGGACTGCCCGTGCTCGCGCGAGCGCACGGTGCGCACGTCGCGTTGGTCTTTCCAGCAGCGTTGTGTGCTGTTGCGGCGGTGTTGGTGGTGCTGGTCGTGGCCGATCCGCCACGGCCACCTCGGGTGGATGGCGCGGCGCCGGCGGCGTCGCCGTACAGCGGCTCACCGACGCTGGCGCGCGTGCACCTCGCGAGCGCGGCGTTGGTCGTGCCGCAGTTCGCGGTGGCGACGTTCACCCTCGTCTACCTCGTCGGTGAGCGCGGATGGGACGCAGCCACTGCCGGCCGGGTGATCTTCGGATTCCAACTGGCCGGCGCGCTCGGTCGGGTCGTGACCGGCGTCTGGTCCGATCGGGTGCGCTCACGGCTCGTGCCGATGCGCCAGCTCGCGGTGGCGAGCGCCGCGCTGATGGTGCTGATCGCGATCGGCGCGGCGACGCACCTCTGGTTCGTCGTAGCCGCTCTCGCGCTGGCGGCAGTCGTGACCGTTGCCGACAACGGGCTGGCGTACACCTCGGTCGCCGAGCTGGCCGGACGGGAGTGGTCGGGGCGCGCACTCGGCGTGCAGAACACCGTCCAAAACCTGGCAGCAGTGGCGACGGCCCCGCTGCTCGCCGCGGTGATCGACAACTCGCGATATGCACTCGGCTTCGCGCTGGTGACGGTGTTCCCGCTGCTCGCTGTTCCGCTGACGCCAGTGCGGGCGGAGCGGGCGTCGGCGGAGTCCGCGGCGCGCGCGGATCTTGTTGCGCGCTGATCTTGATGATCGCGGATTTTGTTGCTTGCGGATCTTGTTGCTCGCGGATCTTTGTTGCGCGCTGAGCGCCGGGGCGCCTGATACGCAACAAGATCGCTCGGGGGGCGGCGGGTGGGTGTGCAGGCGGAGTCCGTGGCGCGCGGATCTTGTTGCGCGCTGAGCGCCGGGGCGCCTGATACGCAACATGATCGCTCGGGGCGGCGGGTGGGTGTGCGGTGGGTAGTGGATATGCGCTGGGAAGAACGACAGCCGAGCGGCGGGCTCGGCTGTCGCGCGGGTTGGCGGAGGATAGGGGATTTGAACCCCTGAGGGATCTCTCCCAACACGATTTCCAATCGTGCGCCCTAGGCCACTAGGCGAATCCTCCGCGCACGAGGATACGGGGCCGGGCGAAACCGCTGCACGGGAGGCACCCGTACACTGGACGGTCGACCCCCCGTGTGGCGCTCATCCTGCGAACCTCCCCAGGGCCGGAAGGCAGCAAGGATAAGCAGGCGCTGGCGGGTGCGCGGGGGGTCCCTTCATTGCCGTCCCCACTGCGCCGCACCGGCGTGGCGAGGTGTCGGTATCGGTCGTTAGGGTCGGTGCGTGACGGAAGGCGCCCCACCGCAGGTCCGGCCCACGGCTTCGGGCTCGGGCAACCTGGCGCTGTATCGCAAGTACCGCTCGGCGACCTTCGCCGAGGTCATCGGCCAGGACCACGTCACCATCCCGCTGCGGCACGCCCTGGCCGCCGGACGGATCAACCATGCCTACCTGTTCAGCGGCCCACGCGGCTGCGGCAAGACGTCCAGCGCACGCATCCTGGCCCGCAGCCTGAACTGTGTCCAAGGGCCCACGCCGGATCCGTGCGGCGTCTGCGACTCCTGCAAGGAACTCGCGCCGAACGGCCCCGGCTCCATCGACGTCATCGAGATCGACGCGGCCAGCCACAACGGTGTCGATGACGCCCGCGATCTGCGCGAGCGCGCGTTTTTCGCGCCGGTCCGCGACCGGTACAAGGTGTACATCGTCGACGAGGCGCACATGGTGACGACGGCGGCGTTCAACGCGCTGCTCAAGCTCGTCGAGGAGCCGCCGGACTTCCTGATCTTCGTCTTCGCGACCACCGAGCCGGACAAGGTGCTGCCGACGATCCGCTCGCGTACGCACCACTACCCGTTCCGGCTGATCCCGCCCGGCGTCATGCGCGCACACCTCGAGTCGATCTGCACCGCCGAGGGCATCACCGTCGAGCCCGCCGTGCTGCCGCTCGTGGTCCGCGCCGGCGGTGGCTCGGCACGTGACTCGCTGTCGATCCTCGACCAGTTGCTCGCCGGCGCCGGCCCGCACGGTGTCACCTACGCGAGTGCGGTCGGACTGCTCGGCGTCACCGACTCGGCACTGCTCGACGACATGCTCGACGCACTTGCCGCCGGGGACGCTGCCGCCGTCTACGGGACGGTCGACCGCGTGGTCGAGGCCGGCCATGATCCGCGCCGTTTCTCCGTCGACCTGCTCGACCGGTTCCGCGACCTGATCCTGCTGGACGCGGTGCCCGACGCCGGCGAGCGCGGGCTGCTCGACGTGCCGCAGGATCAGCTGGGCCGGATGACCGACCAGGCCTCCCGGCTCGGGGGCGCCACGCTCACCCGCTACGCAGAGATCGTGCACACCGCACTGATCGAGATGCGCGGCACGACGGCGCCCCGGCTCGTGCTCGAGTTGCTGTGCGCGCGGATGATGCTGCCGGATGCGTCAGCCGACGCCGCCGCGGTTCTGCAACGGCTCGAGCGCCTGGAACGGCGGATGACTGCCGGTGAGCCCGCCGCGATGTCGTCCCCCATGGCCGCCGCGCCGCCGGCCGAGCCGCCGGCACCGGCCGCCAAACCCAAGGCGGCGCCGGCAAAGGTCGCCAAACCGAAAGCGCCCGCGCCACCGGCACCGGCTCCAGCACCGGCACCTGCACCGGCCGAACCGTCCGCTGCATCTGCGCCGCCGGTGCAAGCGCCGCCGCGGCCACCGGGCGCGCTCGACGCCGTTGCGCTGCGCAACCTGTGGCCCGAGGTCTTACGCGTCGTCGAGAACGGCAGCCGGACCATCCGGGCGCTGCTCGAGACTTCGCAGGTGGTGGAAGCCGGCGACAACGCCGTGACGCTGTCCGTCGCGCCAAGCCTGGCCAAGCGAGTGGCGGAGGAGCGCAACGTCTCGGCCATCGCCGAGGCGCTCGCCAAGGTGGTCGGTGGAACGTGGCGCGTGCTGGTCACCGCGGGCAGCGGTGCCTCGGCTGCCACCAACGGCCCGACGACGGAGCGCCGCGGCGCCCCGGAACCGCCACCTGCCGAGCCCGATCCGCGCGACGACGTCGACTATGAGCCGGCGGCACCAGCGGCAGCCGCGCCCATCGACCCGGACGCCGAGGCGATGCGATTGCTGCGTGACCAGCTCGGGGCGCGGCC